>CAYJEP010000011.1:10896-17158 GCA_964369555.1 uncultured Muribaculaceae bacterium
AGTATGTCACATGAAATAAGAACACCTTTAAATGCTATAGTAGGTTTTAGTAACATGATAGTAGAGGAAAAAAATATAGATGATTGTAAAAAAGATGCCAAATATATTATTGAAGCTTCACAAATATTATTAGAAATAGTTAATGGAATATTAGATATTTCTAAAATAGAAGCAAATAAAATGGAAGTTATAAATAAACACTATGATTTAAAAAAAGAAATGACTATTCTAACTAAATTAATTACTCAAAGAATAGGGGATAAGGCTATTACTTTTAATCTGAATATAGCTCCTGATATTCCTTCTATATTAGAGGGAGATATTAGTAAAGTAAAACAAATTATGACTAATATTTTAACCAATTCAATTAAATATACAGATTATGGACAAATTGATTTTGATATAAGGTGTGTTAATAAAAATAATACTACTTCTTTAGTTATGTCTGTTAAAGATACAGGAAGAGGTATTAAAACGGAAAAAATAAATAATTTATTTAACAAGTTTGATCGCTTAGATGAAGATAAAAATACAACTATTGAAGGAACTGGATTAGGTTTAGCTATCACTAAATCGTTAATAGAATTATTAGGTGGGAAAATAGTAGTTCAAAGTGAATATGGAGAAGGTTCTATTTTTACGGGTTACTTAAATCAAAAAATAATTAGTTTAAATAAATTAAATGAAGAAGAAGATATTTTAGAATTAACTAAATTCAGTGGTAAAGAAGTATTGATAGTAGATGATAATATTTTAAATTTAAAAATAGCAGAAAAAACATTACAACATTTAGATATAACTACAGTATCAGTTAATAGTGGAAATGAGTGTTTAAAATTGATTAGGGATGGATATAAACCTGATTTAATTTTAATGGATGATATGATGCCTGAAATGACTGGAACTGAGACATTTAAAATTTTAAAGGATGATGTTAATTTTAAAATAAAAACCATTGTCTTAACTGCAAACGCTATTGAAGGAATGGAAGAAAAATATCTAAGTGATGGATTTGATGGATATCTAGCTAAACCATTTGATAGGATGGAATTAAATAGTCTATTAAGTAACTTATGGAAAGAAAAAAAAGATAGTTATAAAAAGATTTTGTTAATAGATGATAATAAAATTAATTTAAAAGTGTTAGATAATATTTTAAATAAATATGACTTTGAAATACATTCTGTAACTAGTGGTAAAGAGGGTATAGAATTAGTTAAAAACAATAAGTATGATCTTATATTCATTGATTACATGATGCCTGAAATGGATGGGATTGAAGTTTTAAATATAATAAAAACTATGAAAAACTTTAAAGCTAAATTTATTATGGTAACAGCTGATGCTAAAGAAGGTTCAGAAGAAAAATTTATAGAAGCAGGTTTTGATTATTATGTTGCTAAACCAGTAGATAAAAAGATAATAAATGATATTGTTAATAAATATATGGAGATAAAATGATTGATGAATTTATAAAATATTTACTTATAGATAAAAAATATAGTAATCAAACACTTAAATCTTATGAGAGTGATTTAAACAAACTATATTTATATATGAAAAAAAACAATTTGACATGGATGACATTATCTAAAGAAAATATTTTAGATTATATTAAGGAGTTGGGGAAAAATAAATTAAATCCCAAAACCATTAACAGAAATATTTCAGTAATAAAATCATTTTACAAATTTTTAATTATAAATGGCAACGTTAAAATAGATCCGACAGAAAATATTGAATTACTAAGATATAAAAAAGAATTACCAAATGTTTTAAACTATGAAGATGTTAAAAAGATTTTAGACATTGATTTAATTAATCAATACAGTTATCGTGATAAAGCCATGATTGAATTAATGTATGCTACAGGCCTTAGAATTAGTGAGTTAATAAATTTAAAAGTAAAAGATTTTGATTCTGAAATGAATTTAGTTAAAACATTAGGAAAAGGAAATAAAGAAAGAGTTATTCCAGTGGGAGAAATCGCATCTTATTACTTAAATGTCTATATTACTGAGTATAGAACATCATTGTTAAAAACAAATACAGATGATTTATTTTTAAATAACAGAGGTACTAAAATAAGTCGTCAAAGCTTTTTTAACTTGTTAAAGCTATTAGCAATTAAGAAAAATATAAATAAATCCTTTTCTCCCCACTCACTAAGCCATTCTTTTGCTACTCATTTACTTGATAGAGGCGCGGATATAGTCAGTATTAAAGAAATGCTCGGTCATAGTTCTTTATCAACAACCCAAATATATACCCATTTACAAAATCAAAAATTAAAAGAAGAGTACTTGAAATACCACCCTCATGGTTAAAAAAGTATACTAATTAAAAAAAATGTGATAAAATAAATAATAGTTAAGGAGGTTAGTTATGACTAATGTATGTACTGATCCAGATGTTTTATCAGTAGTTGCTATATTTAAAACTTTAATTGAAATGTTGATTATTATTGTTCCTGTAATTTTAATTATAATAGTATCAGTTGATATAGTTAAAGCTATATTAGGGGAACCAGATAAATTATCTAAAGTTATTTCAGAATCTTTAAAAAAATTGATTGCTGCAATTGTTATTTTTTTAGTAGGAACTATTGTAGATTTTGCAATTGGTATAGTGAGCGATTTAGATGGAGCTTGGGAAAATAACTATGCTGATTGTTGGGAAAATGCTGAAGAAGATGAAATTGAAAATTTAAGATATGAAATCGCAGAAGAAGCAATAGAAACAGCAAAAGAAGAAAAAACTCAATATCATATAGATTTAGCTAAAAGTTTAATAGCTAAAGTTGGGAATGAAAAAGATCGTGAAGAACTTGAAAATATGTTAGAGGGTGCTTTCCCTGAATAACATATACTAGAACATAAAAAATTAAATAATCAAGTGTGAAGAAGTAATAAGATATTTGCTATTAATTAGTTTGTTATAGGTAAATTGATTTAAAATTATTTCTTTTTTTCATATAATATGATATACTATAATAGTCGGGGTGAAGCGATGAGTTTAGAAAATATGGATGAAGAGTATTTATCTTTAGTTAAAGAAATCATTATAGATAAAGATTTTATAAAATTAAAAGAGTGCATTCATCATGGAATTAATAGATATGATCATAGTTTAAAAGTATCATATCAAGCGTATTTATACGCCAAAAAAAAAGGATTAGATTATAAGTCAATAGCAGTAGGTGGATTACTTCATGATTTTTTCTTAAATGATGAAGAATATACTGTTAAAAAAAGAGTAGTATCTTTATTTAAACATCCTAGTATTGCACTAACTAATTCAAAAGAAAAATATAAATTATCAGAATTAGAAGAAGATATTATAATTTCACATATGTTTCCAATAAGTTTAAAATTACCAAAACATAAAGAAAGTTGGGTAGTTAGTTTAGTTGATAAAAAAATAGCAGCTGAAGAATTTGTTGGAACATTCAATTATAAAATGAGAACTTCTATGAATATACTAATACTTTTATTATTTAATTTACTTAAATAATTTTTTTTGTTATACTATTAATATAATCTTGTCTTTGTAGCTCAGTAGGATAGAGCAATCCCCTCCTAAGGGATAGGTCGTAGGTTCGATTCCTATCAAAGACACCATTTGCCGGTTTAGTTTAGTGGTAAAACAGGTGCATGGTAAGCATCAGCGACAAGTTCAATTCTTGTATCCGGCACCATAGATAAATCAAACCTGTTATAGGTTTTTTATTATATAAAAAAAAGTTGATTACATATCAACTAAAGTTTCATGGATTAATTCTTCCATATTTCCTAAATCAACTTCTTCAATTCTGTCAACGCGACATTTTTCAGCAGTTATAATTGAATTTACTTTATTAATAGCATCTTCTAAAATATCGTTTATAACCACATAGTTATATTTTTTAACTTCATTAATCTCTTTATAAGCGGTTTTAAATCTAGCTAATACTTTTTCTTCATCTTCAGTATTTCTAGCAATTAAACGTTCTTTTAGTATTTGCATAGAAGGTGGCATTATAAATATAAATAAGCTATCTTTTATTTTATTATTGATAGATAAAGCTCCTTGGATATCAATTTCTAAAATAACATCAAGACCTTCATTTAATTTTTCTTCTATTTTATCTTTCGGTGTTCCGTAGTAATTGTTGTTGTGAACGATAGCGTATTCTAAAAAATCTCCATTATCAATTTTAGTTTCAAATTCCTCTTTAGTTAAGAAAAAATATTCTAAACCATCTTGTTCAGTACCTCTAGGTGATCTAGTGGTAGCAGAAATAGATAACCAAAAATTTTTATTTTTTATTAATTCTTTAGCTATAGTTCCTTTTCCAACTCCAGATGGTCCTGAAAGAACAATCAAAGTTCCTCTTTTTTTTGTTTTAATCATAATAATCTCCCTTAATAATTTATTTTAACAATTTTATTATTTATTTCAATAAAACCATCTTCTTTTAATAACTTTAATTCTCTTGATAAAGAACTTCTATCAATAGCTAGATAACTAGCTAAATCAGTTATACTGATGGGCAATTTAAATTGTTTTTTATTTTTTTTATTTGAAATAAATTTAAAGTATTCTAATAATTTATCACGAATTGTTTTTTTAGTCAAGATTTGAATTCTTTCATATGAATGGTTTAAATTTTCTATTATTATTTGCAGTAAGTTTTCAATGAATTTAGAGTGTTTTAAGCAGTGTTTAGCGCATGAGTACATAATCTTATCGTAATCGATTAAAATCATCTCAGTATCCTCTAAAGCGATGATGTTTAATTCATTATTGCCTAAGTTAAACATTCTAGGTTCAAATATATCATCTTTTTCTAATGTTTCAATAATGGTTTTATTTCCGTTATAGTCAACTCTAATTATTTGCGCTTTTCCACTTATTACAATACTTAAAATATCCAAATTAGAGGCGTTGCTTAAAATGATCCCATTCTTTTTAAAAGTTAAAAATTTGGAACCTAAACAATTTAATAATTCTTTTATTTCAGTCTCACTAATACCTTCAAATATTTTCATAATTGTCCTAAGAAATACTTAGAATTCCTCCCTTTTTAATATAAAAATCTTGATGTTACATAAAAATAATGTCTTCTTTAAATATTTTAACATTTTTTTGATTTTGTTGCAAATGCAACAAAGAAATATGAAAAATGTATGTTATCATAAAAATGCATTATAGGAGGAGTTAGATATGAAAGTTATTAAAAGAGATGGAACTTCTGTTGATTACGATAGAAGTAAAATTAAAACAGCTATTAGTAAAGCTAATAGTAAAGTTATGGAAGAAGAAAGAGCATCTGATGTTCAAATTAACAATATTATTAAACATATTGAAAGTTTTAACAAAAGAAGAATGTTAGTTGAAGATATTCAAGATATTATTGAAGAAAAATTAATGTCAATTAATAAATTTGCTTTAGCTAAAGAATACATAACATATAGATTTACAAGAGCGTTAGTTAGAAAAGCTAATACAACTGATGAATCTATATTAAGCTTAATTAAAAATTCTAATAAAGATGTTATGGAAGAAAATTCAAATAAAAATGCTTTTATTGCATCAACACAAAGAGATTTAATTGCAGGTGAAGTATCTAAGGATATTACAAGAAGAATTTTATTGCCAGAAAAAATAACTGAAGCACATAATAAAGGTATTTTACATTTTCACGATATGGATTATTTTATCCAACCTATATTTAATTGTTGTTTAATTAATATGGGAGATATGCTTGAAAATGGTACTGTTATGAACGCTAAACTAATTGAAAGTCCAAAATCATTTCAAGTTGCATGTACTATAATGACTCAAATTATAGCAGCAGTCGCTAGTAGTCAATATGGTGGGCAATCTGTTGATATTAAACATTTAGGTAAATATTTACATAGAAGTAGAAAAAAATTTGAAAAAGTATTTAAAAATGAAGATTTAAATTTATCAGATGAACAAATAAAAAAATTAACAGATGAACGTTTAAGTAAAGAATTAGCTAGTGGAGTTCAAACTATTCAATATCAAATTAATACATTAATGACTACAAATGGGCAATCACCTTTTGTAACATTATTCTTAAATCTAGAAGAAAAACATCCTTATGAAAAAGAAGTTGCAATGATTATTGAAGAAATTTTAAAACAAAGATATGAAGGAATTAAAAATGAGAAAGGTGTTTATATCACACCAGCATTTCCTAAATTAGTTTATGTATTACATGAACATAATAATTTATCGGGTGGTAAATATGATT
>CAYJEP010000012.1:0-15010 GCA_964369555.1 uncultured Muribaculaceae bacterium
TTTTAGCAAAATTATATAAATATCCTCTTCTCATTTTCGCACATAAATAACAAGGGTTATCTGTTTTATCAGCCACTTCAAAAATAGGAGTATCAAAAATATGAGCTTCAATATTTAATTTTTTTAAATTACTTTTAATTTGTTTTATATTTTCTTCATTATATCCAGGATTCATAACTATAAACTCTAACTCGAATAAAAACTTACCATGTCTTTTTAATTCTTGCATACATTTAGCAAGTAAAAAAGAATCTTTTCCGCCTGATATACAAATAGCTATTTTATCATTTTCTTTAATCAAATCAAATTCTTTAATTCCTTTAACAAAAGGAGTAAATATTTGTTTACGATATTTTTTAATAATACTTCTTTCAATTTCTTTTACTTCCATAAAACACTCCTTTTAAATTTATTTATATTATAACATAAAAAAAAGATAATTTCTTATCTTTCACACATTATTCCCATTGATGTATAAGTACTTTCAATATCATCAACTTTAACTTTACCATCTTTAATTAATAACCCATTAGCTGAATCAATTTCAAGCATTTTATCAGTATCAATAACATTGTAATCAACATTAGTAACACTAGTTAAAGTATCACCTTCGATTGTAACCTCATTAGAATATCCTTCTAATTTAACATACTCATCATAAATACTTGATAAAGAACCTTCTAATGTTTCTAAAGTATCTATGTCGGCTTTTACTATTTCTATAGTTTTAATAGAATCAACATAATCACCAGTATATAATACCTCATAAGAATTAATCATTTCAAGATCATTTTGATTCATACTTCTTGAACACTCCATTAATTCTTGTTCTTCAGTACCACATCCAGTTAAAAGTAAAGAACCAATAGCAATTGTAATTATAATATTTTTTTTCATAAACTTCCTCCGATATAATTATCTCAAAATAAACTATATATTACAATATTAATCAATACTTTTTATATATAATTCATTTAATTGTTTAGAATCTACATTATTAGGAGCTTCACTCATTAAACAAGAAGCACTTGCAGTTTTAGGAAAAGCAATAACATCTCTAATATTTTCAGTATTAGTTAGTAACATTACTAATCTATCTAAACCAAACGCTAACCCACCATGTGGAGGAGTACCATATTTTAAAGCTTCAACAAAGAAACCAAATTTTTCTTTAATATCATCTTCAGATAAACCTAAAGCTTCAAACATTTTTTGTTGTAAATCTTCATTGTGGATTCTAATAGAACCCCCACCTACTTCATAACCATTAATAACCATATCATAAGCCTTAGAATAACAATTAGCTTTATCATTCATAAGTTTATCTAAATCACCATCTTTAATCGAAGTAAATGGATGATGTGTAGCAATATATCTATTTTCTTCTTCACTATATTCAAAAGAAGGAAAATCAACTACCCATAAAGTTTTAAATTCATCACCAATTAATTTTAAATCACGACCAAGTTTTAATCTTAAAGCTCCTAAAGCAGTTTTAACAACATCATATTTCTCACCAATAATAAAAACAATATCATTTTTTTCTAAATTTAACTCTTTAATAACTTTTTCTTTATCAACTAGTTTTGCAATAGAACCAGTTAACTCATCTTCATATTTTAAATATGATAAATTAGTAGCTTTATAAGTCTTAACAAAATCTAATAATTTATCTATATCTTTTCTTGAAAATAATGAAGCACTATCTTTAACAATTAAAGCATTAATCTCTTTATTATTTAAAAATTCAATATCTTTAAATAAATCATTTACATCAGTAATTTTCATATCAAATCTTAAATCAGGTTTATCAGAACCATAATATTTAATCGCATCGTTATAAGACATTTTCATAAAAGGAGTTTTTAATGTAACCCCATTAATTTTTTCAAATAAATTTGAAATCATATTTTCCGCTAAAGTCATTACATCTTCTTCATCAACAAAACTCATTTCAATATCTATTTGTGTAAATTCAGGTTGTCTATCTGCTCTTAAATCTTCATCTCTAAAACACTTAGCAATTTGGAAATATCTCTCCATACCTCCAACCATTAATAATTGTTTAAATAATTGTGGACTTTGAGGTAAAGCATAAAATTTATTTTTATTAACTCTAGAAGGCACTAAATAATCTCTAGCTCCTTCAGGAGTTGATTTACATAAAATAGGAGTTTCTACTTCAATAAAGTTTTCCTTATCTAAATAATTTCTAACTTCCATAGTAATTTTATGTCTAGTTATTAATTTACTTTGAATCTCTTCTCTTCTAATATCTAAATAACGGTATTTTAATCTAGTATCCTCTAAGGCAGTTGTGTTACTTATTTCAAAAGGAATCTCTTTAGCTTTAGTTAATAGTTCTAAATTAGATACTTCTATCTCAATATCACCATTAATTATATTAGCATTAATACTTTCCCTTTTTAAAACTTCACCACTAACACTAATAACATCTTCTTTACCTAAAGAACTAGAAAGTGAATAAAATTCGTTTTCTGGTTTTATAACTAATTGTAAAATACCACTTCTATTTCTTAAATCAATAAAAATTAAACCACCTAGATTTCTTTTTTTACTAACCCATCCCTTTATATTAACTATATCTCCTATTTTCATTTTTGTTCACCTTTTCTAATTTATACCCATTTATAAATTTCTTCTAATGGTTTTCTTGGTCTTTTATTAGGTTCTTGACCTTTATATCCAACTGCTATAGCAGCTATTAACTCTTTATCTTCATTAACTAATTCTTGTATCTCTTTAGCACAATCTAAAACATAACCAATCCATAAAGTACCTAAACCAATATTTTCTGCTTCTAATAAAACATTTTGAATAGCTGCACCTATTGATTGATGTGCGAACCTATCTTCTTCACTATTAAAAACTAAAATTAATGTTGGAGCTTGGTGTATTGCTTTTCCAGTATATTCGGAAGAAACTTTCCCACCGTTCATAACCATATCCCCTATTTTATTTTTAATATCTCCTTCAGTAACTACAAAATACCAGTGTTGTCTATTTTTAGCTGAAGGCGCTAAAGAAGCAGCCTCTATTAAGTGTAAAATATCCTCTTTAGATACTTTTTCATCAATAAACTTTCTGATACTTCTTCTATCCTCAATAACTTTTAACATCTTTTATCTCTCCAATCCGTTTTCTAAAGGAACTACCACTGAAAGTGGAATAATTTTATTTTTTTCATAATCATAATAAAATGTCATATCACTTGGCAAATAACTTAAAACACACTCTGCATAACTACCATGTCCATATATACCCTTGGTGTTTTTCAAGGTGCTATAAACCCCTAAATGTTCATCAATCACCTTGACACTTAAACTATCTAAATATATGTCCCTAGTATCCGGGTTTGCTATTGCCTCAAAATCATTTACCCATTCTGTATAAGCATGATTACTTATAATTTCCTCCACAGAACAATTATTTATAAAAGCATGATGTTCCAAAACCAAATCCACTACATACCCAAAATTATATCCATATAAAGCTAATACTATATTCCCTTTATATTCATCTAATTTATTTTGAAGCAGCATTGCTGTTAGTTCATTATTCAAGTATGGATCATATACAATATCATGTGTACGAGCCAGTTTAACATACTCTTCTTTTGCATAGTTATTTGCAGTAATTGCTTGTCCATCAATATTATGCTGACCCATATTTTCAACTCTTAAAGAGCCTTCTAATTGCAATAGTGCAACAACTAATCTAGCATCCACACCATAAGAAGCTGCCGTTTCAACAAGATGTTTACCAAGTGGAGTTGCTAAATACTCCTCTATATGTTGAATATTATCTTCAGTAAGCCTAGTTCCTACGTTAAATTTATTAGGTTCAATTTCACTCAAATCATCTAAACCTTCTCTAAAATTTGTATTACTGAATACATTAATATCATAACCAGGTGCCCAAGATGAATCGATAATTTCAACAGGTACATCATTATCGATTATTATAGGTTCAGTAGGTGTTGAAACTGCAAAATCTATTCCTTTTGTTTTATCAATTGTTATACTTTTATCTATCTGAGTTTCAGGATTGATTTGTATTTTTTCCGATGTCATTGCAAATGTAATTGCTAATCCAGCAACAGCTAAAGCTAATGAAGCTTTTGGATTAAATCCATAGTTCATTATTCTTACATTTTTCTTTTTAACTTGCTTATTAAGTAATTCCATAATTTCCAGTTCTAAACTTTTAGAACATTTAAAACGATAATTTTCTCCTATTATTACTAAAGAGTCTCTAGTTGAATAAACCCGACAAACTTTTTTGTTATCTAAGTTTTTTAAATAATTTTTTATATATTTTTCATCTTTAATTTTCCTAGTAAAGAAATACTCTTTTATTTCTAAAACTAATTCTTCTTCTTGTTTTGTTAAATATAGTTCCTTAATCATCTACCCTTTTCACACTTACAGAAATACCATCCCCAATTTCATAAAAGACTGTTTTATACTCATTATTATCATTTAAAAATTGGATATAATTTTCTATCTTTCTAATCAAAGCTTTTAAATTTTTGCTTTCGATATCATTGCTGTTATTTACAAATCCATGAAATTTTAAGTTATCAGTTATTATAAAATTACAATCATTTGCAAATTTTAGAAAAAACTTTTTATTTTGAGCTTTTGCAGCATCAATAAATAATAAATCAAATTTATCTTTTATTTCATATTCAAAAGCATCAATATTATAAATTTCAATTTGATTTTCTAAATTAAATTCTTTTATATTCTTTACTGCTTCACTATATCTAGACTTATCTCTTTCAATAGTTGTTATTTTAATACTTGGATCAATTAATGCCATATTAATAGCAGAATAACCTATAGCTGATCCTATTTCTAATATATTTTTAATATTGTTTTCTTTAATAAAATTAGTTAAAAATTTTATACCTTCTTTTTCCATTATTGGAATATTATTTATCAAAGCATACTCTTCAATACTAGTTATACTCATACCACTTACCTGCTGCTTTTAATTCATTTATTTTATTATTGTGTTCAGTATAAGTTTTCGTAAAATGAGTTACTGAATCAATATCTGCTACAAAATAGTAATAATCACTAATAGTAGGATTAATTGCTGCTTCTATTGAATCTAAACCTGGATTACAAATCGCACTAACAGGTAATTTACCTGCCATTGATGATGAACGTGTATTATATGCATTAACATCATCTAATTCACTTTGATATAAATCTCTTTCACTAACATCTACTTTAATAGCATAATAAGTTGTAACATCACTACCTAAACTCCAATTATCTTCTAACCTATTATAAAAAACTCCTGCTACACCATTTCTATAATCTGCTGTTGCTGCTTCTAATTCAATTATTGAAGCCATAGTTAACATTTCATGAATAGTGTAATCACTGTTTTCAATATTAGTTTTAAATTCAGTTAAAATAACATCAGTTTGATCTAACATTTTTTTAAATATTTCTTCAACACTTATATCATCTGAACTAAATGAATAAGTATTTGGAAATAAGTATCCTTCTAACGGATAATAAATTTCATCATTTTTAATTTCTTCTGTTAAAAACCAATATTCATTAATTAAAGAATCTATATATGCTTCATCTTCTAATAAATTTAATACTTCATCATAAGTATTAACAGTATTATCTTCTATAATTAAAGCAATATGTCTCATATTAAGACCTTCTCTAAAAGTAACAGAAATCGCATCAGGGTTATAAGTATTATTACTACTTAAAACTTCAATAATTTCTGAAACTGACATATTTTGATTTAATAAATATGGTCCTACTTGTAAATTAGTAGGATTATTTAATTTAACATATACTTTATAAAATAAATCTGATTTAATTAAGCCTGAACTTTCTAATCTCTCACCTATTGTAGCAAAAGTATCATTAGGTAAAACTTCGAAAGTAACAGTAACATCATTCTCACTTACAGGTTTTAAACTATCATAGTAAAAGTAAACCACACCACCAAAAGATACTGCAAATAAGATTAATATTACTAATATAAATATTATAAACTTCTTCATAAAAAAGAGGTTAATTCCCCTCTGTTTGTGGTTTCAATTCTTCTTGGATTTCATTTAAAATAGTTTCAATTATTTTCCATTCTTTTTCTGTTTCAATTGGAATCAAATTAGTTATGGTTTCTTTTTCTCCTGCTTCATTTTCAAATTCTATATTAGCTTCTGCTCCTTCTTCAGTTTTTTCTGTTGTATAAATTGAAGCATAAACTTTAGTATTTCCCTCTTCATCAGTAGAGTTATCTGTATATACGATATACTTTTTCTTAGTTTCATCTGATTCAAATGTAAATAAAACTTCACACTCTATTTCTTTTCCATTCTCATCTTTAACTGTAAAAAACATTCTTTCATCTTTCATAAATTCTTTCTCCTATCCAAATATGTTTGTAAAATAATTGTAGCAGCTAAACTATCAACTTTTTGTTTACGTTTTTTTCTTGATAAATTACCCTCAATCATAAAATCATGAGCTGATTTAGATGATAATCTCTCATCTTGATATTCAACGCATAAACCTAAATCTTTTAATTTATCACCAAACGTAATAGTTTCTAATGCTCTAGGTCCTAGTGAATTATTCATATTCTTTGGTAACCCTAAAACAACTACATTTATTTTATATTCATTAATGATATTCATAAGCTCATCAATTAAAATTTGCTCATCATCATATCTGATTGTTTTATAGGTAGTAGCTATTATCCCTTCGGACATCGATATACCTAACGTTTTTGTTCCTAAATCAAGACCTATAAATTTCATATTACCACCTATCAATGAATATATTATAATTTTACCATTTTTTTTAAACAATGACAACTTATATAAAAAAAATAGTAGAATTCTAGAAAATTTCTACTATTTTAACATCATATTTACCATTTGGACTGTTAACTGTAACAATATCTCCAATTTTACAACCAGTTATAGCTTGTGCGATTGGCGATTCAGTTGATATTTTATTTAAGAAAGGATCAGCTTCTTTACTTCCAACAATTGAATATTCTTCTATATCTTTATCTTCAACATATTCTAGTTTTACGCTAACTCCAATTCTTACTTTATCAGTATGAGTATCTTCAACAATCTTAGCGTTTTCAACAATCATATCTAGTTCTTTTATTCTAGATTCAACTATTGCTTGATCGTTTCTAGCTGAATCATATTCTGCATTTTCTGATAAATCTCCTAAAGCTCTAGCTTCTTTTAAAGCTTCTATAACTTCATGTCTTTTAATATTTTTTAAAAAATCTAATTCTTTTTTTAATTCTTCTAAACCTTGTTCAGTAATAAGAATTTCTTTTGACATATTTATTCACCTCTTTTTTGTATCTAACAAATAATACTATATTTTTTTGTTTTTGTCAACTTTTATTCTCATAAAATCATACTCGCTTAATTCAAAGTCAACTGGCATTTTAACAATTTGTTTTGGATGCCTTACTATATCAATAATTAAACCGTTTTCGTCGTATATATCACCAATAAGATACTCAGTTGTTTTTAAAGGACCAAAGAACTCAACTACATCACCTTTTTTAAAATAATTCCTTTGTTCCAAAGTAATAAAACCATCCTCACAGTTTAAAACAACACCCAAGAAATCTTGGTTTGATACTTCAACTCTATTGTTGTAATAATTAAGAGTTTCATCATTGGTATCATCAAAAAATTGTACACAAGAATCTCTATTAGCAACATTATTTAATATAGCTTCATAATTCTTATTATATGTGAAGTTTTCTTTTTTATTACTATATTCATCTATTACTTTTCTATAAGTACTAACAACAGTAGCTAAATAATAAATAGATCTCATTCTACCTTCTATTTTTAATGAATCTACTTTTAAATCAATAAAATCAGGAATATGTTTTAATAGACATAAATCCTTCGCACAAAAAGTAAAGTTTTTATCCCCTTTAATTTCTTTTTTACCATATAAATCAAAATCCCAGCGACATATTTGACTACACCCACCACGATTCGCATCTCTATTAGTTAGATAATTTGATAATACACATCTCCCTGAATATGAAGCACACATAGCCCCGTGAATAAAACATTCTAGTTCAATATCAACTTTTTCTTTAATTAGTTTAATATCCTCTTTAGAAGTTTCTCTTGCTAACACAATTCTAGAAGCTCCAATACTTTTTAAAAACTTAACAGCTTCATAATTTAAAGTAGACTGTTGAGTTGATATATGAACTTCTAACTTAGTATTTTCTAAAGCCATTTTTAAAATAGCTAAATCACTTACTATAATAGCGTCAATATTACAACTTTCTAATTCTTTTAAATATTTTAATAAATGTTTAGTTTCTTTATTATGCATAACAATATTAACAGTAACATAAAGCTTTTTATTTAATTTATGAGCAAAATTGGCAGCTTCTTTTATTTCTTCTACAGTAAAGTTTTTAGCATTTGCTCTTAAACCAAATAAATGACCACCAATATATACAGCATCAGCCCCGTATAAAAAAGCTACCTTAACACGTTCTAAATCGCCAGCAGGCGCTAATAATTCAATACTCATTTTACTTTATACACCGTTCCTTTATCGAAAAATCCTTTACCTAAATTTAAATTAAATGAAGCTAATGTTTTTTCATATTCCTCTAAATTATCTTTATTAACAGTTTTAAATAAATATAAAATCTCTTTAAAGTTTTTAATTTTAAAACTATTTAAAACAACATAATCATAATTAAGTTCTAAACTTTCCTTTAAACCATTTAAAATAAAATCAGAATAAACAAAAGTTCCATCTTCATTATCTATAATAGGATATACCTTACCTTCTTTATTTATAGTTAAATCTTGCTTTTTACTTAAGTTAAAAGTTTTTATATAATTATCTACTAAATGCCTGTAACTTGCAAATATTGGTAAATATCCAAATACAGTTACAAATAATTTTGAAGTAGTATTATTTTTAATTTCTATCATATCATCCTTAGTAATATCATTTGAAATATAACTATTTTTAATTCCTAATTCATTCATATAATTAACAGTTAAGAAATTATTAACCATATGTTCTTGTCCCCATATTAATTCATAATTTAATAAAGATTTATAGTTAATAACACTTAAATCATAAAATATCAATCCTTTAATATTATAATCATTTAGTTTAACTAATGTTTCTTTTAAATAATCAATATCTTTGTTGTGGATATTTTTATTTAAGCAAATAAAAACATCTTTTTTAATTTTTTTAATATCTTCTATTTTAAAATTACAAGGTAAATTAACACTCAAACCATTTATCCCTATTATTACCCCATCACAATCTAATTTTGTTTGTTTTAGATTACTGGGCATTATTAATACTTTCATAAATCAACTCCTGATTTTCATATTATACCATATAAAAAGCTATTTTTTATATAGCTACTTTATTTTTTATAATTTTATAATATTCTTTAATCAATGAATCTACTAACATATCCCAGTTAATATAAATATCTTTATAACACCCTTCAGAAACTTTATTATAAAGCTTCTCATCATCAAGAATTTCTTTTATTTTTAGAGCATAAGAATTAGGATCATTTAAAGATAAGATCCCATTAACATTATCAGTAATTAAATTAGCTGTAACTGCTCCTTTTAAAAATACTGTTGGTACTTTTTGAGAAGCTGCTTCTTTTTGAACTAAAGAATTGGTGTCATATAAAGATGGGAATAAAAATAATTTAGAACGACCATAAATTTTTGTAAGTAGTTCCCTATCCATAACCTTACCGGTAAAGACAACATTTTTATAAAGCTTATGTTCTCTTATTTTAGCCAAAATCTCTTCTTTATCTTCAAAAGGACCAACAAATAACATTTTAAACTCTATTCCACTATCCTTTAAAACTTTCAATGAATCTAATATAAAAGGTATATTTTTTAAAACTGTTAATCTACCTACAAACGAAAAAACCAAATCAGTTTTTTTCAAACCATACTTCTTGTTAACAATTTCATTATCTTTAATTTTATTTTCACTTAACTTTAAATCAGTTCCAGTTATTTGAATAGCTGGTAATTCCTCACAGCCATATTTTTTAAATAGTTTAGCTGTATCTTCATTAACAGCAAAGCATTGATCACATCTATTAAAAATAGAAACTATATCTTTAAGTACTATTTTGGTAATAATATCAGACTTGGTTATTTTTTTTATATCTTTATCAAATTGAGTATGCATAGTTGCTACAATAGGAATATTTAGTTTCTCACCTATTTTAACTCCTAGTTTTCCCATAATAAATGGCGAGTGAATATGAATAATATCAAATTTTTCATCTAATAATTTTTTTTCCATTTTGATGTCTAAAGTTGGTAAAGCCATATTATAACCAATATTTCCAAACTTAACACTCTTAACTCTAATTACTTTAAATGGATAATTATCCTTGTGTTTCTTATCTAAATTAGGCACAACTACTACAACGTCATGTCCTTTTTTTATCAAACCCGAAGCATGATTAACCATCACTTCAATCACACCGTTCATAGAAGGATAAAAATCATCCATAAATAAACCTATTTTTAGTTTCTTCATCTTAATCACCACCTTAATTATATCACTTATTATTTATTTTACCAATATGCTTTTTATAAACCAGTAAACCACTAAGTATTGGAATGGCTATAAAAATACCTACAACACCTAAAATCATATTACCTATCATAATAGAAAAAATAATTAAAATAGGAGGTATTTTAGTCATTTTAGAATATATTAATGGATTAATAACAAAATTATCAAGTAAAATCGTAATAATGATAACTATAGTTAATAAAAATAAATTAAAATCATTAAATACTGCAATATAAGCAATTAAATTAACTACGATACTTCCAAAAATTGGAATAAAATTAGCGATACTAGCTAGAAAACCAATCAATAAATAATTAGGATGATTAATTAAAAAATAAAGTATAGTATACTCTAAAAAAGATATTATTAAAATTAAACTAAAACCATTAAAATACTTTCTTATTTCAATATTAATTTTATTATATAATGTATTATTATTTATATATGTATTTATTCTTTCCATATCGATCAAAAAATATATACTACTTACTATTATTAAAATAAACTTACTAAAAGAAGAAATAAATATCTCCAAAGTTGATAAAGGATTTAATAAAAATTTATTAATACCATAATCAATTAATGTATCTATAATGTCATTTATAATTACTATATCAAAGTTATATTTCAAAGATAAATTATATAAAAAATAATTGAATGAAGTTAATAAATCTATTATCTGTTCGAATAAAGGAAAAGTATTAACAATTATTAAAACAAAAATTACTACAACTATTAATTGTAGTAAAAAAATTCCTAAAAACTTAGGAATAAATTTATTTAAAAATTTTAATATTGGGTACATGATATAGGCAATCATAAATCCAATAATTAAAGGACTAATAACTTGATTAATAAAGTCTAATAAGCTAAACAATAATTCTTTACTACTATATAAAAAATAAATAATAACAGAAATTAAAGCTAACTTAATTAGTTTAATCAAATTCTCACTCACTTTCAAGTGTAATAGTAACAGGACCATCATTAGTAATAGATACTAACATATCAGAACCAAAAATACCAGTTTGTATTGATACACCATATTTTTTTATTTCATCATTAAACATGTCGTATAACTTAGTTGAAAACTCACCCTTTAAAGCTTTAATATAACTAGGTCTATTACCTTTTTTTGTATCAGCATATAAAGTGAACTGGGAAATACTTAAAACTTCCCCACCAACATCTAATAATGATTTATTCATTATATGATTCTCATCATCAAAAATTCTTAAATTAACCATTTTTTTAACTAATTTAGTAATAGTATTTATATCATCACCTTCAGTAAAACCAACTAATACTACTAATCCAAA
This sequence comes from uncultured Muribaculaceae bacterium, assembly GCA_964369555.1. Lineage (GTDB taxonomy): Bacteria > Bacillota_I > Bacilli_A > RF39 > UBA660 > Faecisoma. Next base: position 11,984 of record CAYJEP010000012.1, read on the forward strand.
ATTAATACTACCAACTATTTTTGAATCAACAGAAACATTAGAGTTTTTACTCCTTTGAATAACAAGTCTCATTTAATTATCCTCTCAACTTCTTTAATATTAGGTACAATCAATAAATCATTAATATATTTAGATAATACTTCCTTATTAGGAGTTAATAACTTAACTTCATAATTAAAGTTACTTAAATTTTTAATATTATCTATATTAATCTCACTACCACTAGTTTTAACAACAATATCCATCATCACATCATCAATAGCTCTAACTATTATAGTAGAATAATACTTTTTAACTACATTTTCATTCCACTCTACTTCTATAAAACGATCTTCTAAATCTGAAATATTTGGACAAACATTTCTATGAATAGTAATACCATTAGTTTTTGATATGTAGCCGATAATTTCATCATTTTTAACAGGGTTACAACAAGAAGAAATATTTACTTTGATATCTTCTAATCCTTTTACTAAAATATCATTTTTAGTATTTAATTCACTTTTTTTAACAACTAATTTTTTAACTGGTTCTTTTTTTTCTGTTTCAAATAGTTGTTCTACAGTTATTCTTCTTGAACCTAAATTTATATAAATTTCATTTAAATCGCTACATTTATTTAAAGCAGTAACTTTACTAATATTTTCTTTATCAAAGAAAACACTATTAGGTATCTTTCTTTTTTTAAGTTCTTTACTTAAAATATCTTCACCTTTTTTATAATAATCTTCTTTAGCTATCTTAGAAAAATAAGCTTTTATTTTATTTCTAGCTTGTGAGGTTTTAACTATATTTAACCATTCTTTATTAGGTGTAGAATTTTTATTAGTATTAATTTTTATAATATCATTATTTTTTAATTTATAATCTAGAGGAACTATATAATTATTAACAATCGCACTTACCATTGTCTCCCCAACTCTACTATGAACTCTATAAGCAAAATCTATTGGCGTTGAATCAATTGGTAGTTCAATAATATCTCCTTCTGGAGTATAAACATAAACACTATCATTTAAAACATCTTCCTTAACAGATGTTACAAAATCTTCATCCGCACCTTCATTTTTCAGTTCCATAATAACTCTAAAAAATTGTAATTTATTTTCCATATTGTTTTGCATACTAGCCTTACCTTCTTTGTAAGACCAATGTGAAGCAATACCATTTTCAGCTATTTTATCCATTTCATAGGTTCTTATTTGAATCTCAAATATTAACGATTCTACTCCAAATACTGTAGTGTGTAAAGACTGATACATATTAGTTTTTGGAACAGCTACATAATCTTTAAATCTTTTTGGAATTGGTCTAAATTTAGAATGAATAATCCCTAAAGCTTGATAACACTGTTCTTCAGTGTCAACAAAAATTCTTAAAGCTAATAAATCATAAATATCTTCAAAACTTTTCCCCTTATCTAATTTCTTATAAATACTATAAATACTTTTACTTCGACCCTTTATTTTATGATTGATACCCATTTTATCTAAAGATGTACTAACATCATCAATCATTTGCGCTACAAAAGTATCTCGTTCTATCTTAGTATTGTTTAATTTTTCAACAATTTGATAATACGCATCTTTTTTTAAATATCTTAAAGATAAATCTTCTAATTCACTTTTAATACTAAACATTCCTAATCTATGAGCAATAGGTGTGAGTATGTCTAAAGTTTCTTTAGCATTTTTCTTTTGACTCTTTTCAGATAAGGCCCAAATAGTCCTCATATTATGAAGTCTATCTGCTAATTTTAAAATAATAGCTCTTACATCTTTAGTCATTCCAATTAAAATTTTCTTTTGATTTTCAATTAAAGCATCAGAATCCGCTGATAAATTTAATCTATTAATTTTAGTAATACTATCTACTAAACTAGCTGTTTCTTTATTGAATAATTCTTCAATTTCTTCTTCTAAAACATCACAGTCTTCAATAGTATCATGAAGTAAAGCTGCACATATAGTATCACAGTCAGCTTTTATTTCACTCAAAATATAAGCAACATTAACAGGGTGAATTATATAATCCTCACCACTTTGTCTTTTTTGTCCTTCGTGTTTTTCTTTAGCAAATAAATATGCTTTATCAACTCTTTTAATTTCCTCTTCATTTAAATAAGTTAATCTATTAAATAAATCTTCAATATTACTTATTTGCTTTTTATCTCGGTACATACAATCACTTACTTTCTAAAATTAAGTCCCTTTTTTGATCTTTTAATTTATCTTTTATATAATAATCAACCTCGTCATAATCAGCGTTTAATACGTCTCTAACCATTTCATGAAGCTCTAAACCAACCGAATTTTTCCACTTAGTTTCCTTTAAAAAATTCCAAATATCTTCTTTAGTAACATAGAAAAATTTATTTCTTTTAAACTCATTAGTCCTAGTTATTAAAGCTCTTTTTAATCTATTGTATAATTCTTCTTCTGATTTAAATTCTTCCATAAATCCTCCTACTATTTTCGCTAACCAATACATATATTATATAAGAAAAAGATAAATAATAAAAGGAGAAACATGAAAAAAAGCAAATTTGTTAAATCAACTATTATTTTAATCATTGGTGGATTAATCACCAAATTATTAGGAATGTTTATTAAAATAATTATTACAAGAAGCATTCCTACTGAAGGAATGGGAATTTATATGTTAATAAACCCAACTTTTATACTTCTAATCTCACTAGCTACTTTAGGTTTACCAACAGCTATTTCTAAATTAGTAGCTGAAGATAAAAAAAACAATAGAAACATATTATTTTCATCATTCATTATTACTATTATATTAAATATTCTATTAATGGCTATCATAATTTTATCAGCAAAATTTATTTCAAATACATTGTTAAATGAACCTAGAACATATTACTCAATAATATCTATTTCTTTTGTTTTACCATTTATTTCAATATCAAGTATTTTAAGAGGATATTTTTTTGGCAAAGAAAGAATGTTTCCTCACGTCTTATCTAATATTTTAGAAGATGTATCCAAATTAGTAATTATCATTTTATTT
>CAYJEP010000013.1:0-13465 GCA_964369555.1 uncultured Muribaculaceae bacterium
ACCTTCATAAGCTGTTTTAACTGAAGATATAAATTCATTTAATTTAATCATTTGATATTGGTCATAAAACAACATATCATCAAATTCAACTTTATCTTTAAAATCAGATAAGTTTCCTAACATAAATCTATATGTATTTCTTATTTTTCTATAACTTTCTTTAATTTGATTAATTAAATCATCACTGATTCTAACATCTTCTTTAAAATCACCAGCCGCTATCCATAATCTTAAAATATCTGAACCGTGTAATCTAATTAACTTATTAGGATCAATTACATTACCTAAAGATTTAGACATTTTATTTCCTTTGCCATCTAGTACAAAACCATGCGATACTAATTCTTTATATGGCGATTTTGAAGTAGTTGCAACACCATTAATTAATGATGAATTAAACCAACCTCTATACTGATCTGAACCTTCTAAATACATATCTGCAGGATAATCTAATCCTCTTTTATTTAATACACCATTAAAGGTTGAACCAGAATCAAACCAAACATCCATGATATCAGTTTCTTTTGTAAATAAACCATTTGGACTTAATTCATTTTTATAATTATCAGGTAATAAGTCTAAAGTATCCCAACTAAACCAAATATTAGACCCATGTTCTTCAAATAATTTAGCTACATGCATCATAACATCATAATCTAGTATTTCAGAACCATCTTCATTATAGAATATTGGAATAGGCACTCCCCAAACTCTTTGTCTAGAAATACACCAATCTCCCCTATCTTTAATCATATTATAAAGTCTTGTTTTTCCCCATTCAGTATGAAACTTAACATTATTATCTAATTCATCTAATATATCCTGTCTAATAGGATCTATACTACAAAACCACTGTGCGGTTGCTCTAAAAATAATTGGTTTTTTAGTTCTCCAATCATGTGGATAAGAGTGAGTAATAAATTTTAATTTAAGTAAACAGCCTAATTCATCTAACTTAGTTGTAATAGCTTTATTCGCATCCTCATAAAATAATCCATTAAATTCTCCAGATTCTTCATTTAAGATACCTTTATCATCTACTCCATTAACCATACCTAAGTCAAACTCTTTACCAATCATAAAATCATCCACACCATAAGAAGGAGCTATATGAACTAAACCTGTTCCCGCTTCCAAAGTTACATGATGACCTATAATAACTGGACTTACTCTATCCATAAATGGATGTTTATATTTTAAATTATTTAATTCATTTCCACTAATATCTTTAATAACTTTATATTCTTCAATTTCAAATTCTTTAGTTAAATTTTCTAATAACTCTTTAGCGACAATATAGTTTTTATTGTTAGCTTCAAATAAAGTATATGTAAATTCACCACCTACTGCAATTCCTAAGTTTCCTGGTAAAGTCCAAGGAGTAGTTGTCCAAATAACTAAATTATCTCCTTTTTTAATTACATCATTACCAACAGCCACTTCAAATGCAACATAAATAGATGGATCTTTTCTATCTTTATATTCTATTTCTGCTTCAGCTAAAGCTGATTCAGATGATGGTGACCAATAAACTGGTTTTAATCCTTTATAAATTAAACCTTTTTTTGTCATAGAAGCAAATAATTCAATTTGTTTAGCTTCAAATTCTGGTTTATAAGTAGCATAGTAATTATCCCAATCAGCTATAACATTTAAGTTTTTAAAATCAGCCATTTGTTTTTCTATTTGCCCTTTAGCATACTCTAAACATAACTCTCTAAATTCATGTTTTTCCATGCTTTTTCTATCAACTCCACTATTTGTAACAGCAGTCTCAATAGGAAGTCCATGAGTATCCCAACCAGGAATATAGGTAACTTTATACCCTTCCATCATTTTGTATCTATTAATAAAATCTTTTAATATTTTATTCATGGCATGACCTATATGAATATTACCATTCGCATAAGGTGGTCCATCGTGTAGGATGAAAGATTTACCATTTTTATTATTATCTAAAATTAAATTGTATAAATCCATTCCTTCCCATTTTTCTCTCATTAATTTTTCATTTTCTGCTAAATTACCTCTCATACTGAACTCAGTCTTTGGCATTAGCAATGTATCTTTATATTCCATAAATCCTCCTAAATTAATATATATGCATAATAGACTATGAAGATCAAAAACATTATTATCCCTTCATGTCTTGTTATTTTGTAATTTCTACTAGCAAAAGCAAATAAAATTATTGCTGATACTAATAACATAATGAAATCCATAGTTTCAAATGTCGCAGGTATTATCCCGCCAAATAAAGCAACTGGTACTCCTAAAACAATACATATATTAAATATGTTACTTCCTATGATGTTTCCTATTAATATATCTTGCTCATTTTTTCTAGCTGCTTGAATTGAAGTTACCAACTCTGGTAGAGATGTCCCTAAAGCAATAACAGTTAAAGAAATTAATCTTTCACTTATACTTAAAGATTTAGCAATTGAAACTGCATTGTTTACAACTAAATCACTTGAGAATATAATTGCAACAATTCCAATAACCATATAAACAATTGATTTAAATAAAGACATACTAGGCTCACTATTCTCGTTATGTTTATTTTTAATCATTGAAATTAAATAGTATATAAATATTGCAAAGAATAAAATAATCGCTATTCCATCAGATCTTGATATCATATTAATTGCATCATTATTAAGTATAACATCAAAAAATAAAACAGTAAGTAAAATTGATAGTAGTAAATAAATAGGTATCTCTTTTTTAACTGTATTGTTTTTTACAGTCAAATTTCTAATCATAGCTGCAACACCTAAAATTAATAAAGTATTAATTATATTACTCCCTATAACATTTCCTAAAACTAAGTCTCCGGAACCATTCATTAAAGATTGCACACTGACTGCAAATTCAGGAGCACTTGTTCCAAAAGCAACAATAGTTAACCCTATAACCATTTTTGAAATTTTAAAATGTAAAGCCACATTACTAGCCCCATCAACAAAAATATCAGCAGCTTTTATTAAAATAATAAAACCGACTATTAGTAAAAATATATTTAGTATCATAAATTCCTCTCTAACAAAAAAAAGATAGCACACTAAGGGCGTATTAAACGCGGTACCACCTTATTTTATATCTCTTAACTATAACGCGTTACCGTTTTTATCTTATCCATAAAAAACATCTAAAGTGATTTGAATATAATTTATTTGTTAATTTCCACCAACCATTAACTCTCTATTAAATAATTATTATACTCCGTCTTTATCATATGTTTATTCTATTTCTAATTTTTCTATTTCTTCAACAAATTCTAATTGAGTTTCTAAAATTTCTTTCAATCTTCTATTTGCTCAGAAGTTTTTTCTGCCATTAAAATAGCTCTTTTTAAAGTTTCTTCTAATCGTTCATTATTGCTACTTTTCTGTTTTAAAACATTATATTCATATTCAATGTTTTTTAGTCTTTCTAAATCACCTTGTTTTAATGAATTATATTCGATTTCAATAATTTTTAATTTCTCAATTAAAGCATCTTTTTCTTTAGATTCAGCAATGATAGCTTCAACTTTGGAAATAACTTTATCAAGAAAATCATTAACTTCAACAGGATCATATCCTCTTAAAATTTTGTTAAATTTTTGCATTGCCTCACCTCTTTATTAAATTACCATTCAATATTTAATGCTGTATTGTCGTGAATATCTTTTCCTTCTGTTTCATCAGTAATTTTACCATTTACTTTAACATTATTTGGAGTGCATAAGAATATACCTCCACCTACTTTTTGAATATCTCCACCCAAAGCGTAAATTGTTCCACTTAGGAAATCAATAATTCTTTTTGCTTGTTCACCAGTTACTCTTTTAAGATTAACTACAACAGTATTTCTAGTTTTTAATTGGTCTGCAATTTGTTGTGTTTCTGAAAATGCTCTTGGCTCTAGTAACACTAATTTTGTACTTCCATCTTCAGCTAAAGCTTCTGATTTTTTCAAAGCATAAAATTGATCACTTAAATTATCTGAAACTTCATCTTCCTCTGATGTAAACCATTTTTTGAATAAGCCCATTTTATCCTCCACCTTTATATTCTAATTTTACCACATTTTAATTGATTTGTGAATAATTTTTAAAAAATTATTTTTTCAGAAACGTATTCAACTACTTCTTCTATTTTCAATGTGATTTGTTCTCTTGTATCTCTATTTCTAATTGTAACTGTATTGTTATTAATAGTTTCATCATCGATTGTTATACAAAAAGGTGTTCCTATAATATCACTTCTTTTATATCTTTTACCTATATTACCAGCTTCATCATATGAAACCATAAAATGTTTACTTAAATTTGCATAAACTTCCATCGCTTTTTCTGAATGCATTTTTTTAATAAGCGGTAAGACAGTTACTTTATAAGGAGCAAGATAAGGGTGTAGTTTTAAGACTTCTCTTTCTTCTCCTTCTTCAGTTATTTTTTCATAAGCATCAGTTAATATAGCTAATAATAATCTATCTAAACCTACTGAAGGTTCGATTACATAAGGTAAGTATTTTTCGTTAGTAACTGGATCTAAAACTCTTAAGTCTTGACCACTGTGTTCTTGGTGAACACCTAAATCATAATCTGTTCTATCAGCTATTCCCCATAGTTCTCCAAATCCCATTGGAAATCTAAATTCAATATCTGTAGTTGCTTTACTATAGAAAGATAATTCATCTTCTGCGTGGTCTCTCATTTTTAAGTTTTCCTTTTTAAGTCCTAGTGAATATAAAAATTCCATACAGTAATTTTTCCAATAACTAAACCATTCTAAATCTGTTCCTGGTTTACAGAAAAATTCTAATTCCATTTGTTCGAATTCTCTAGTTCTAAAAATAAAGTTACCTGGTGTGATTTCATTTCTAAATGCTTTACCTGTTTGGCAAACTCCAAAAGGTACTTTTAATCTCATACTTCTTTCAATATTTTTAAAATTAATAAATATACCTTGCGCTGTTTCACCTCTTAAATAAACTGTATTTTTACTTCCTTCAGTAACACCTACACTAGACTCAAATAATAAATTAAACTTTCTTATTTCAGTATAATCTAAAGATTGACACTTAGGACATACTATATTATTGTCATTAATGAATTTTTCTAATCTTTCATTATCCCAACCATCGCCAGTTTCTTTTCCTTCAGTAAATTCTTCAATTAATTTATCAGCTCTATGTCTTGATTTACATTTTTTACAATCTACTAATGGGTCTGCAAAAGAAGCAACATGACCAGATGCTATCCAAACTTTAGGATTAGTAATTATAGCTGAATCTAACCCGTGATTATATGGATTTTCTTGAATGAATTTTTTCTTCCAAGCCGATCTAATGTTTTCTTTTAAATTTGTTCCTAACGGACCATAATCCCAAGAGTTTGATAAACCACCATAAATCTCACTTCCTTGATATATAAATCCATATTGTTTACATAAATTAACTAATTCTTCCATTGTCATATTTCTTCCTCCTTAATTTTTTATACAATATACAAGGGTTCTAGCTTCTATATCGTCTATATCCTCTTCCATATATTCTTTATAATTATCTATCATAACTAAATAAATAGCAAAAGCTAAAGCTTCTATTGTTTTTACTTCTTCTTTCTTAAATCCATTGATATAATTCTCAATGGTTTCAGGGTCATAAAGTGTTAAAATATGTTCTATTTCACCTATACTATTAACTATAGTTTGTTCATAATTAGCAATGTTTTCTCTTATAAGGATATATGCCTTTTCAACATCTTTCGAACTAAAACTTCCACTTTCTAAATAAATCTCATTACACGCTGAAAATACGTTAAAATTTTTACCATAATTTTTTTGAGCTTTACTAATAGATTTAAGTAAAACATTTGAAAGCACTATTTTATTTTTATTGATCATTTTACTTAACAAAATTAATAATAAAACCATTTTGTTTTTTTTCATCTAATCTCCTTTATATAAAAGTATTAACTACTATTTTATTATTTATATTAGATTAAGTCAATTATTTTTTCAGTATTTTAGATATTTGCCCTTTTCTTTTAATAACGACTTCTGCAGTATGTGAATTATTAACATTTGTATACAAAGTATTAGCTAAAGCAAATATGTTTGAATGTTCAATAAAAAAATTTGAACTTTTAAATTTTTCGTCTTTAACTATAACAGGAACTTTACTAGAAAAATTAACTAAAAACTTAGAAAAATTATCATTTTTAATTTCTCTTTTAATTCCATATAGCGAGGAAACAATCAAAGTTTGTTCTTCAGATGTAATACTTTCTAAAATTTCTAAAGTTTTATCAATTCTTTTTAATCTATTTATTAATTCTTCCATATTAGAAATATCTTCAATAGTATCATTAATAATAACAAGTTCAAATCTATCATCTTTATAAAGTTGTTCTAAATAACTTTTATCAACTAATTTACTATCTTCTAAAATAGAATGATTAATGTGGGAATTAATCTCATTTTTTAACCCTGTACAAAAATAGTTGATATTTTTAATTTTTTCTTTTTCACTGATCATCAATGTTTTAAAGTTTAAATTAGCTAATGTATTTGCCATACATATATTTGAAGTTGGATATGAAAATAACGGAAACATTACGCCTTTCATTGGAAATAATGAAAATGATTTTTCTATATTATTAAATTGCTTAAATCCTTTCATAAGTTCTTCCACATCAAAAGGATTATAATTAAAGAAAAATATCAAACTTTTTTCATTAAATTCAAAATTACTATCAAAATAAAATGGTTCAACTAAAGAAGGGATAGTATTACTTAATGAAAGGTTAGTAAATTTTTTTTCTAGTTCTCTCCATTTTTCTCCTACTCCATTATTCAAAATTTGAATATATGATTTTGGATTGTTTTTTAAAACATTAATACCACTAATTGTTTTTAAAGGTAAGTTTTTTAAACTATAATTAAATTTAGTTACTAATCTTTCTATTTCTTTATAATCACCAATATTTTTAGAATCTAATAATATATGCATGTTAATAGGGTTTTTATCTTTTATAAATGACATAAAATTTTGAAGATGTTCAAATGTTTTAGCGTCCTTTAAAGTAACAAATAATTGAATAGTGTAATCATTTGGTAATTGTGAGAATAATGATTTCATATTAGGATTTACTTCAAATTTAGAAGAATACTCATCAATAAATGGATATGTTAAAGATAATTTAGAACCTGTACTAAAATATCTATATGCATCATTTAAATCAAGTTCATTGGATTCTAAAGTTCCAAATAAATATTCCTTTGTAAACCTATCTAAATTAGGCATTAAACTAGAATTATATATATTGTAAGAATCTTTTTGTTCTACCCCAAACCCATTCATTAAGTAAAGTATTGTTTTTTTCATTATTCCACCTTTATCTTTCTTTTATATACTTTCTTAATAATTATACTATATTTTGGCAAAAAAAAATAGTGTTTAAACACTATTTTAATTCGATAGTAGCTCCTGCTTCTTCGAATTTAGCTTTAAGTTCATTAGCTTCGTCAGTTGAAACTTTTTCTTTAATTGCTCCACCGTTATCAGCTACATCTTTAGCTTCTTTTAATCCTAATCCTGTAACATCTCTAATTAATTTGATTACAGCGATTTTGTTAGCTCCTGCTTGAGCTAATACTACATCTACTGATGAAGGTCCTTCTTCTGCTGCTACTGGAGCTGCTGCTACTGCTACTGCAGATGGATCAACACCGAATTCCTCTTTCATTGCTTCTAAAACTTCGTTTAATTCTAATAATGTCATTTCTTTGAATGATTCAATAATTTCTTTTGTACTTAATTTAGCCATTTTAATTTCCTCCTATTTTTCTAAATTTTTCATATGTAAATCGATACAAATTGCGATATCTCTTGGGATTTGAATTAATCCTGCAGCAATTTGAGTAAGTAATCCGTCTCTTGATGGGATAGACGCTAATTTAGTTAATTTAGCTATATCTGCTAATTCACCATCAACATATCCAATTTTTATAACTAAAGCTGGATGATCTTTAGCAAAGTCATTTAAAACTTTAATTGGCGCGATTACATCTGTACCAAAAGCGATTGCTTTAGGTCCATTTAATTCTTCATCCATATCAATTTTTAAAGTATCTAAAGCTCTTTTTACTAAAGTATTTTTATATACTTTTAATTCAGAACCAGATTCTTTAAGCTTTCTTCTTAATTCCATAGTTTCTGAAACAGTTAAACCTTGGTATTCAAATAATACTGTAGTTGCTGATTCATTAACTTTAGAACTAATTTCGTTGATTGTTTCTTGTTTTCTTTCAAGAATTTTAACGTTAGCCATATAAATCCTTTCCTTTCTATTTATACCGTATAAAAAATGCTTCCATAAGGAAGCATTAGAAAACATTTCTATTCTTCCTCGGCAGGATATATTAAGCTTAAAAGCTCCTGCTGTCTACGGCATTCAAATTATATCATAACTCTTTTTATCTGTCAAAAGAGTTACTGTCAATTTTAATTCCAGGACCCATTGTAGTAGAAACACTAATGTTTTTAACATAAGTTCCTTTAACAACTGCTGGTTTAGTTTTATAAATTAAAGATACAAATGCATTTAAGTTATCTAGTAATTTAGCTTCATCAAATGAAACTTTACCAATAAGTGCGTGTACATTTCCGTAAGAATCTGTTCTGTATTCAATACGTCCTGCTTTAATTTCTTCGATTGTTTTTTCAACGTTCATAGTTACTGTTCCTGTTTTAGGGTTAGGCATTAAACCTTTAGGTCCTAAAACTTTACCTAATTTACCTAATAAAGGCATCATATCAGGTGTAGCTACTAAAACATCAAATTCAAACCAATTTTCTTTTTCAATTTTTTCTAAGTAATCTACATCACCAACGTAATCAGCGCCAGCTTTTTTAGCTTCTTCTGCTTTCGCACCTTTAGCTAAAACTAAGATTCTTTGAGTTTTTCCAGAACCATGTGGTAAACAAATAGTTCCTCTTAATTGTTGTTCTGCTTTTTTAGTATCTAAGTTTAAATTAAACGCTACTTCAACTGAAGCATCAAATTTTGATGGATTAGTTTTTTTAGCTAAACTAATTGCTTCTTCTTTAGTGTATAATTTGTTTTTATCTACTAACTTAGCGATTTCAACATATTTTTTACCTTTCTTCATACTTTTCCTCCCAATAATGTGGTATATAGCGGATTTATAATTAATTAGTCTTTAATTTCAATTCCCATATTTAAAGCTGTTCCTTCGATGATTCTAATAGCTTCATCGATATTGTATGCATTTAAATCTGGTAATTTAATTTCAGCAATTTCTCTAACTTGAGCGTTAGTTAATGATCCAACTACTTCATTTCTTCCTTTAGTTGAACCTTTAGCAACTTTAGCAAACTTTTTAATTAAGAATGCTGCTGGTGGAGTTTTAATTACGAAATCAAAACTTCTATCATCATAGATTGAAATTTCAACTGGTAAGATATCCCCCATTTTGTCTTTAGTTGCGTCGTTATATTTTACACAAAATTCTTGTAAGTTAATTCCAGCAGGTCCTAAAACTGTCCCAACAGGTGGTGCAGGTGTAGCTTTACCAGCAGGAATTTGTAATTTAATTTTTTTAGTTACATTTTTTGCCACGAAAACTCTCTCCTTTCAGTTTACGCTAGTGGTTATATTGATTTATTGCGCTCCGCCAAATGCTAACAAAACTAATCTCCCACTTGTCTATATAAATATATAGCGTAATTATATTAACATATTTTTTTTTATTTGTAAACAGATTTTATTTCTTTTAGTGATTTTTTTGAAATTGAATATATAATTCCATTAAAACCACCTTCATTTTCTAAAATCGATTGCAAATAAGAGTCCTTAGTTAAGTATTTTTCAACACATTTAATACTAGCAATATTATTTTTATCAATTAGTGTAACTATCATTTCAGGATCATAGTTATCCAAACAATAAAATAGTAAATTTTCAAATACTGTTTTACCATACCCTTGATTTCTATATTGCTTTAAAACAGACATTCTTATTTCACTATAAGAACCCATAAAGTTATTTATTTGAGCAATAGCAACAATATTATTATTTTCTATTGCTACTAAACTGTTCTTTTGATAAAACTCAACATATTTTGTCATTTCATCATCAGTAATTTTTGCTAATAACAAAGCAGTTTTATCTTTATTAATTTCTTGAAATTTCATTTTATGATCTTGAAATTTGAGTTAAATTAAGTTCAACACTAGTTTCTTGCCCAAATAAATCTAAAGATACTTCTAATTGTTGTTTTTCTAAATCAATGAAAGTAACTTTACCATACATATTAGTGAATGGTCCATCAATTACTTTTACCATATCACCAACACTAATTTCACTAACAATATCAACACGGCTTAAATTCATTGCTCCTAAGATTTTATCAACTTCCATAGGTGTTAAAGGGAAAGGTTTAGCCCCCTTACCAGATGAACCGATAAATCCTGTAACTCCTGGTGTATTTCTTACTATAAACCATGCATCATCAGTCATAATCATTTCAACTAAAATATAACCTGGAAACATTTTTTTAACTTTTTCTTTTGTTTTTCCATCTTTTGTTTCAATTTCAACTTGTTCTGGAACTACTATTCTTAAAATATAATCTTCCATTCCCATTGAAGAAGCACGCATTTCTAATTTTTCTTTAACCTTATTCTCATGACCTGAATAAGTATTAACTACATACCATTCTTTTTCCATATTACACCAATCCTTTGATAGCTGCAATAATTATATCTGATAACAAGAAGAATCCTGCAAAAAATATAATAAAGATTAATGTTGCCGCTGAATACTTCAACATTTCTTTTTTTAATGGCCATCTAACTTTTTTCAGTTCCTTAACTGCCCCTGCATAAAAATTTTCATTTTTAACTTTTTTATTAGTTTTTTCTACAACTTTTTCAACACTTTTTTTAGTTGTATTTTCTTTTACTTCTGTTTTGATTTTACTTTTTGGTTTTACTTCTACTTTTTTGGTAGAAACTTTCTTATTCATAATCCACCTCTATTTTATCAAAATAAAAACACCTATTAGTGCTTCCATAACTAAATTCTACTATATTTTATTAAAAAAGTCAATATACAGTACTTATTTTTATATTGTTGTATTATTTTATTTTTTTTAATCATTATTAAACATATAATTAGAATAAGGAGAAATTATGAATTTTATAAAACGATTAAATTTTAATGTAATAATAATACTTACAGTAATTGTTTCAATGTTTATCTTATCTTTATGTGATTTTAATGAAAATAATATGAATTTTAAGTTTATAGATAAGGAAACTTCAAATACATCTAATCACAATATCACTGTTTATAGAAGTGATGGTACTTTAGTAAATCTTAAATTAGAAGAATATTTAATTGGTGTGGTTAGTAGTGAGATGCCTGCTTCATTTAATGAAGAAGCACTTAAAGCTCAAGCTATAGCTTCTAGAACTTATGCTTTAAATAAAATTAATAATAATTTAACAATTACTGACACTACTAAAGATCAAGTTTATAAAGATAATGAAGAATTAAAATTATTGTGGGAAGATGATTATGATTTTTATTATAACAAGATTAAAGAAGCTGTTAACGATACTGCTGGTTTAATATTAACTTATAATGATAAATTAATTGACGCAGTTTATCACTCTACTAGTAACGGGTATACGAAAGATGCTTTGGATGTTTGGGGGAATGACACACCTTATTTAAAATCTGTATCTTCTCCTTATGATTTAGAGGCTTCTTCTTATTCAAGAGAACTTATCTATACAGGAAATATTATAAATTTAGATAGTAATATCGAAATTATTGAAGATCCAACTGGTAACGTTATTAATATAACTGTTGATGATAATTTTTATACAGGAACTGAATTTAGAACTTTGTTAAATCTAAGATCTACTGATTTTGAAATATTAATTGAAGATGAAATAATTATTCAAACCAAAGGTTATGGTCATGGTGTGGGAATGAGTCAATACGGAGCGAATGGAATGGCTAATAATGGATATACATATGATGAAATTTTAACTCATTATTATACGGGTACCCAAATAAAAAAAGCTAATTAGCTTTATTTACTTCATGAACTTTTTTTAAACTCTTTTTAAGTATTATGGAACCTGTAATATCAAATATTAAACTAGTAGCTAATATTGCATTAATTAAAATAACACCTTCCTCTTTAAGAAATGGTGAGACTAAAACCGCAAGCCCAACAGCAATTCCTGTTTGTGGTAGTAAAGAAATTCCTAAGTATTTACCTATAGTTTTATCAAAATCAATAAACTTTGTAGCTAGTTTGGTTCCATATACTTTTCCAAGAGTTCTTAAAATTAAACATACTACAATCAACAACCAAATGTTAGGAATAAAACTAATATTTAAACTTGCTCCTGCCAGAACAAAAAACATAATTGACAGTAGTGGTGAGATTAAATCAATAGCATGAATTATTTTATCTGTTACTTGATATCTGAATGAGTTTATAAATATAAATCCCATCGCAGTAGCAGTTAACATGTAAGATAAGTGTAAATAGTCACTTAAGAAAACAACTAATAATATAAACGCTAATACTATAGCAAATATTTCACTCTTATCTTTTAAATATCTAGTAATTTTACCAATTATATACCCTAAAAATCCACCAATAATAATTGACTTAAATAATTCCAAAAATGGTTCTAATAAAGAATTATTACTTGGAAATAAAAATGATAGAGCTATTCCAAATAATAAAATAGAAATAATATCATCGATTGCTACTACGCTTAAAACAGTATTAGTTAATTTACCCTTTGATTTACTATTTCTAATAATAGTCATTATAGCAGCAGGAGCTGTTGATGAAGCAATCACCCCCATCATTACAGAAAAAGCAAGTGAATAATTTAAAACTAAACAACCTATTATAATTAAAATCATTGTAATAATCGATACTATAAAACTAATAATAAAAGGTTTAGACCCTAATCTTTTAATAGCGGAAATTTTAAATTCACTACCAACTTGAAAAGCTATAAAGGTTAAAGCAATAGTAATAAGTGGTTCTAAAGTATTAATACTGTTTAAACTAACTAAATTAATAACGTGTGGTCCTATAGTAATTCCAGCTATTAAATAACCACATACATCAGGTAATTTAATAATTCCTGCTAGTTTTCCAAACAAAAGACCTGCTAATAAAATTATAATGATACTTAATATCATAAAATTTTACTTTCAATATCAATAATATAAAAACTACATTGATTGGCTTTAAACATAGATAAAATTATATCTTTTAATAATTCAACGTTTAAAGTTTCCACTAAAACTACCCTACTTTCATCATAAACATAATTCAACATATATCTAATCGAACTGAAAGCTCTAGGCTTTTTAGTTTTTTTTCCTTCTAAAATAGAATTACTATTT
>CAYJEP010000013.1:13475-14654 GCA_964369555.1 uncultured Muribaculaceae bacterium
TAGTTATTTCAGTAAAGTTATTAATTTCTAACTCCCTAATTAAACTATCTAAAAATTGTTCTTCTTTTAAAATTAATACCCCTAATTTCATATTCTACTCACTTTCAATTATTTTTTTAAGTTTATTTTTTATTCTTTGTAAAGTATTATCAATCGACTTTGGTTCTTTATTTAATTCTAAAGCTATCTCTTTATAATTTAAATTTTGTCTTTTTAAAGCAAAAACTTCTTTTTCAAAATTAGTTAATACTTCATCTAATTTTTTTAGTAGTTCTTTCTGTCTTTCTGATTCGTCTATCAAAGTAGAAGGATTATTTCTTTGATCAACTAAATATTTTTCCATTGAATTATCATCTACTTCAAACGCTACTGACTCATTTAATATTTTATTCTTATATCGTTTAGTACTTCTAATCAGCGAACTAATTTTATTCTCAATACATGTTTTCGCATATGTTCCGAAATTAGCGTCTTTATAGTCGTTAAATGATTCAATGGCGTCATTTAATCCTAACAATCCTTCTTGAATTAAATCGTTTAAATCTACTCCACCATCGCAGTACTTTATTTTCTCTGTTGCTATACTAACAATTAAAGGTCTATATTTATAAAGTAAAATTGATGACGAGTCTTCATTAACACTATAAATACTATCAAGTAATTCATAATCATTAAATTCTTTATAATTCATAAGTTGCCTCAAATAGAATAATACCAGCTGCTACTGACGCATTTAAACTATTAACAGTTCCCTTCATATTAATTGATGCGATGAAATCACAGTTATCTTTTACTAACCTTGATATTCCACTACCTTCATTACCAATTATTATAACTATTTTACCTTTATAATCGATTTTTTTATAATCAGTTCCATCCATATCAGTTCCAATAATCCAATAACCTTTTTTCTTTAAATCTTTAATTGTATTAACTAGATTAGTAACTAACGCTATTTTCATCTTATTTAAAGTTCAAACAGAAGTTTTCATTACTGTAGCATTTACTAAAACGCCTCTATCTTTTGGTAAAATAATATTATCTATACCAGCAGCTTCACAAGTTCTAATAATCGCACCTAAGTTATGAGGATCTTCTAAATGATCAAGCATAACTATGATATCACTATCTAATTCATTAATATTGTTATAGCTAAAATCTTTAACTTGTAAAACAATA
>CAYJEP010000014.1:0-14562 GCA_964369555.1 uncultured Muribaculaceae bacterium
AATACATCAGCTCTATGTTTTTCCACCCCATTATTCAAAACAACTTCTCTAGATTCTTTTGGAAATTGAAGTTGCCAGTTATAATGCCAATCAGACATATCTCTCGAAAAAGAATCACAAACAGTGAGATTTTTATGAGCAAAATGTTCACGTTTAATATTACCTCTTTTTACTATAACTTCTGAATTACAGACCTCACAATAATATTTATTTTCTTTTAATGCCTCCTCTATTGGTTCCCTATTTTTATCCTTATCTATAGCCATATACATAAAATCACCTCTTTTTAAAAATTATTATACCATAAAATAAAAGACACTTATTAAAAAGTATCTATTTCTATATTTTACAAAAGTTCTCTATTTGGGGATATACCTCTTCACCATGTCCTGGGTCTATAACTATTTTATATTGCGTATCCATAAAAAAATCACCTATATTAATATATGTAATAGGTGATGATTTGTTATTATTTACATTAATAATTTTTTATCTAGTCTTTTTTAACATAGTACTCGCATGATTAGAATTATTTATTTCTGGTTTTGAGTCTACTTTTTTTTCTTCTTTAAATGAAATTAAAGATTCTAGCTCCTCAAGTTCCCTTTTTAATTTTTTTAATTCTTCGATTTTTCTTTCATAATCATCTTTTAATTGCTCAGTTGTAATTTCATCAATATCATATTGTAACTCTAGTGGTATTACAGTATTAAAATCATACCCAATTTCATTTAAAAAATGTTTAGCTTGCTCATATATAGTTGGTCTAGATTTTAAAATATCTTCTGACTTGACTAAATCTACTAAAGTAAATATTTTCATTGAACTTAGTATTCTTCCTAAATAAGAATTAATTTTCAAGTCATAAAGTGTTTTCACACCCTGTTCTTTTAATTTTTGCACTGCTAAAGATGTTGGTAGCTCAGTTATTTTGGTTTTTTCACCTGAATATTCTTCAAAAAATCTAAGTATTTCGTTTAATTTTATTGTTCCCATACCTCGAAGATTTGATAACTCTTTTGGAGTTAATTCTTTAATTTCACCAAAAACGGTAGCATACTTATATGGATTAGTACTAACCACGTATTTTTTCAACACATTCTTAGCACCAAATGATAGTGGTAAATCCTTAATCGGTGTATCGTCTGAATATTTTTCCATATTTCCCCCTTAAAAAACAAAATTTGTTTCTTCGATATGTATTCTAACACATTTATTTTATTTGTCAAATTGAAATACTTAAATATAGTTTAATAAAGATATCAAAAAATGAGTCTATTTATGATATGACTCATTATTATTAATCTTAAAACATCTATATATTTGTTCTAATAAAATTACTCTGAATAATTGATGTGGAAAAGTGAATTTAGAAAAAGATAATTTAAAATTACTAATTTTTTTAATATCTTCATGAATGCCATCTGAACCACCTATTATAAAAGTTATATTAGGATAATTGATAAATGTATTATCTATTCTTAAAGCTAGTTCTTTAGAAGTTAAAGTATTTCCTTCTATTTCTAAAGTTATAATATAATCTTTTTTATCAATATATTTAATTATCTCTATTTTCTCTTGTTCAATACTAGAATCTTTAAGTTCAATTATTTCTAATTTACAATATTTAGAAATTCTTTTTTTATAATCTAATATTGCTTCTTTTAAATAATCTTCTTTTATTTTCCCACAACATATTATTTTTATCATACTTCTACTAACTCCGTTTTATTCCTGCTATCCGCTACTATTATATTATTGAAATCGATATTTTTTTCATTTAGTTTATTTAATAATGTATTTCTAGCTAAATCTTCTTTATTACTTCTTTCAGATAAATGCACTAAAATAATTTGTTTAGTATTAGTTCCTATTAATTGTGTTAAATATAAAGATGCATCTGCATTAGATAAATGTCCTTTTGAGCCTAATATTCTTTGTTTCGTATGGTATGGATAATTGGGATGATCCATCAACAAATTAATATCATGATTAGACTCAAATACATATATACTCTTATTTTTTAAACGAGGTATATATTTTCTATTTAAATACCCAGTATCAGTTATATAAGCTATACTTTTTTCATTATAACTAATCACATAGCCTATATTAGAAGCATCATGACTCAACTTAAATGTTTCAATTAATAACTCTTCTACCATAAAATTATCACTTAAAGAATTATAACTAGATGAATAATCTATTTCATTAAAAGTAATATCACTCATATAAACTGAAGGATTATTTTTTTTACAAAAAACTTTTAATCCATTAGTGTGATCAGTGTGAGAATGAGTTATAAAAACATAATCAATCTCATCACTTGAAACACCTATTTCAGCTAATTTTTTAGTAACACTTAAATTTGAAATACCTATATCTATTAATATCTTTTTATCATTAACTTCTATATATGTGCAGTTTCCAGAAGAACCAGAAGCTAAAACACAAACTTTCATATTAATAAACTGTCCATGGATTTATATGACATGCATATGACCAACAACCTTGACGAACTTCAAAATGAAGATGTGGCCCTGTTGATGATCCTGAACTACCAACAATTCCTATTTGTTGACCATATCTAACAGTATCCCCAATATCAACTCCATCAATAAACCCATTCATATGAGAATATAAAGTAAAGTATCCATTATTGTGATCTACTACGATATAGTATCCATAAATATCACCATATTCTTTTACTATAACGGTTCCGTTATTTGCAGCATATATAGGTGAATTCCAACCTGTTCCAGCTATATCAATCCCACCGTGAAATTGTCTAACACCAGTAATTGGATGGATACGCCATGCATAATCTGAAGTTAATACCCAGTTTGAATTTGTAGGCCAAGCCCATCTATCTAAATACCCAACATTTGGATACTCTTTTTCACCCTTAACTATAACTTCATTAACAACAGCCTTTAATACTTCTTTACCAACAGGTTCAACAAATACTATATCCCCATTAGCAAAACGAACTCTTTGAGAGATTCTTTCCATACCATCAGAACCATCTTGAATCTTTTCTTCATAGTCGTTATATTCATTTACATCATATTGGTATACAGTTTGATAAGTATTAACTTTATCATACACTTCAAATATTTCTAATATAACTGAAATTTGTGGATTAGTTTCTTTAATTTGAACTAAAGTACCTTCAGCTATTAAAGCAGTTTCATCTACATATTTAGGATTAGAAATTAAAAATTCATTAATTGTAATTTCATTAACAAAAGCTATATCTGCTATCATTTCATTTTTCTTAACATTGTAAGTTGATGTTTTTGGATTATCACCAAACAATAAGAAACTAGCTAATGTATTGGAATCAACATATATAGTTTCATCAGCCGGAATATTTACTTCTTTAAAAGTAATAGTTTCTTCTAAATATACATTTTCAATTTTACTACCTACTGTCTCAATTTCTAATTGTTCTTCACTTAAATAAACATTGTAGTCATTTTCTCCAACGTAAGTATAAATCAATTCATTAATTGCATTTTCAAAAACATCTTTTTCTAAAACATTAACTATTAAAGATTTATCCTCATCTTTAATTAAAAACTCATACCCCTTAACACTAAATGGTTTAACATCAATGATTTTTTCATACATTTCTTCAACTGTATCTAATTTATTAGTATAAGTTAAAACTTTTTCTACATATAAACCCTCAGGATTATATATTTCTTCTATTTTTTGTTTATCATCTATTGTTATTCTAACGCAATCATCACCGTATTTTTCATACTTATAATCTTCCATTAATTTTAAAGCCTCATCTGTTATTGGACAAAACTCTCTAATTACACTATCAGTATCAGAACCAACAAAAATTTCTGTTTTTTCATCTATATAATCATATAGTTGTTCACTAGAATTAATTGTTCCTAGTAATTGATTATCTAAATATACATTATAAAACTCGTTTGGATATTTAGTTTCACCATAGTCAAAACTAACTAAGAATAAAATTACTCCTAATCCTAAACTAATAATAATATTTTTCATTATTCACCTTCTATTTCTTCTATTGAGTTAAAAGTTGAAGTTTCTGGTTTAAATGCTAAAGGAATATCTAAAGTTGGACCATTTCTATGTTTAGCAATAATTAATTCAGTACGACTAATTCCATCACTAATTAACTCTTTATTATAATATGATTCACGATGAATCATAGCTACTATATCAGCATCTTGTTCAATTGAACCAGATTCCCTTAAGTCACTTAAGATTGGTTTTTTATCTGGTCTACCTTTACCTTCAACACTTCTTGATAATTGAGATAAAGCAATAACAGGTATTTTTAATTCCATAGCTAAAGTTTTTAATGACCTAGAAATTTCAGTAACCTCTTGAACCCTATTTCCTTTATATCTATCTGAACCATTAATTAACTGCAAGTAATCGATTATAACAATATCTAAACCATCTTTAGAAGCAGATAATCTTCTACATTTAGCTTTAATTTCACTAATAGTCATACCAGAAGTATCATCTACATAAATTTTACTATCAGCTAATCTACTAATAGCTTCATTAACTCTTTTCCAATCTTCATGTTGTAAACTACCATTAGTTAATTTACTACCCTGAATTTGTCCAACTGAGGCAATCATTCTATTAACTAATTGTTCCGCACCCATCTCCATACTGAATAAAGCTACAGTTTTTTTATCATCAATAGCTATATTTGTAACTAAATTTAAAGCAAATGCTGTTTTCCCCATACCTGGACGAGCTGCTATAATTATTAACTGTGTAGGGTGAAGACCAGAAGTTATTTTATCAAGTAAGTAAAATCCAGTTTGAATACCAGTAATATTACCTTTATTTTTTGATAAGATTTCTAAATCAGCTTGAGTTTTATATAACACTTCTTGAATAGTTTTAAACTCTGTCCCTTTTCTAGTTTTAACAACATCTAAGATTTCTGATTCAGCATAATCTAAAAAATCGTTAATATTACTAGTAGTCGTATAAGCATTACTAACAATGTCAGTAGCTTTTTCTATAGTTCTTCTTAAAATAGCTTTTTCTTCAACTATTTTAATATATTCATCTACATTTGCTGCTGTTGGAACACTCATAGCAACTTCAGTTAAACCTTCAATTCCTCCAACATTATTTAATAATTTTCTTTTTTTAAGTTCCTCTGAAACAGTCATTAAATCAATAGGTTTATTATTTTCATCTAATTCTTTAATAACTAAAAATATTTTACTGTGTGCATCTAAATAAAAATGTCTTTCATTTAAAGCTTCAACACTTTTTTGTAAAGCATATTTAGTTAAAAACATTGAACCTATTACTGCTTTTTCTGCTTCAATACTATGAGGAATAACTCGTTCTTTCATAAAACACCTACTTTTCTAAGCACACCTTTAAAGTAGCTATTACTTCTTTGTGTAAAGTGATAGAAACATTATGTGTTCCTAAACTAGTAATTGAATCATGTGATATTTTATTTTTATCAATATCAAATCCTAGTTTTTTTAATTCACTAACAATTTGTTTTGTACTTACACTACCGAAAACTTTATCCATTGCTCCCGTTTTAACTTTTATTTTAATTACTGAAGCTTCTATTTTCTTTTTAAGAATTTCACTTTCCTTTTTATTTTCCGCATCTTGTAATTTTAAATTTACTTTTTCTGTTTCCAAATGTTTCATAGCTCCACTTGTAGCTTTAACAGCTATTTTATTTGTAATTAAGAAGTTAGCATAACCGTCTTTAACTTCTTTTAATTCATCTTTTTTTCCTTGTCCCTTTAAATCTTTTAAAAAAATAACTTTCATTTTAAACCTCCAATTACTTTCCTTAACATTCTCTCTGCTTCTTTAACTGTACAAGATAATTGAGTAGCAGCTTCATTATAATGCCCACCACCATTTAATTTTCTCATTATTTCTTCAACATTTACTTGCCCTATTGAACGAGCGCTTATACCAACAACTTCTTTACCGATTCTACCAACTGTAAATGAAGCTTCTACATTTTCAAACTGTAGTAACTCATCAGAGATAGCTGCTAAATCAATTTTAGTATATTTATTCCCATCAGCTACACATAAAGCCATATTAGAATTAATCATAGTACTTTTTTCTATTATTTTTTGTCTTTTTAAATAACTAGCTTTAGATTGTTTTAATAAAATTTGTTTTAAAATATTATCTGCTCCAAATCGGATTAAGCTAGCTGCCGCTTCATGAGTTTTATCAGTTGTTTTAAGATTATAGTTATTAGTATCAATTTCTAAGCCTACCATCATAAAAGTAGCAAGTAGGGGATTTATACTTTGATTTAAATATTCTAAATAAAAAGTCATAAATTCTACTGTACTAGAAAGATTAGAATTAATATAGGATAGATTACCCTTAATATAATTTTTACTTTTTATATGGTGATCAACAACAACAATATTAGAACATTTTTCCAATAATTTTTCGTGTTCAACCATAGATGCTTTGTGTGTATCTAATATTATTAATAATGTTTTTTCATTAATTTTAAAATTAGTTTTTTTAAGCTTGTAAGAAACATTATTTTCATCTAACATTTTATATGCTTTTTTTATTGAATCTGTTTTATTATATTTCGCATCAATAATAAAACATTCTTTTCCAAATTGATTAATTATAGATTGCAAACTAAAAGCTGAACCCAATCCGTCAAAATCTGGATATTTATGTGTCATAATATAAATTACTTCGTGTTCATTTATAATATTAGTTAAAGTTTCAAAAGTTTTGTCCATAAAATCACCTCTTTTATTATACTATAAATAAGAGTAAATTACAAATTAGATGAAAAAAATCAATTAAAAAACTTTACATTTTATAATCTTTGCTTTAAAATTAGACTTACAGAGGAGAAGGTATATGGTAAAAGAATATTTGATAAATTTAAAGAAACATGTTAATTTGTTTAATTCAACTCCAATTACAGCAGAAAAGATTGCTCTAGATAATGACATTGAATATGTTGAGAGCGCTATTGGAGGTATTATTTCTTCATCACAACAAGTTGCTATTTGTACCTATGCCCATGATGATAAATTTATCTTATTATGCCCTGCTAATGATGTAATACCGACTTATCCAATTGAATGGTATACATCAAACAATGAAAAAATTATGGATAATCAAGCATCATTTGATAATATAACAAATTTAAATGAAATTATTTTAGCAATGATTAGATTATATACAAAATATATAGACGATGATGTATTTATATCACCTGCCGGCTTCGCTATAAAGCTACAAGAAGAAGTAAGCTCTAACTATAGGGGAACCGCAAGTTTTGTACTAACTAAAGATGCGATTCGTAATAAAGAAAAATTTGAAAGAAGTTACAAAGTTAAAAAAAATATTCTAAATAACTTTTTAGATCATTTCATAGGATGGAACTTTGGAGTAGTAATATCAAATAATGCTTGGTTAGAACAAGAATTATTAGAGTTTAATAATTTAGTAATTAGTAAGGGTTTAAGAGAATATGCTGGAAATGGTTTGGATGTTTTCCAAACAGAAAAAGTAAAAAGTTATGACTTAAAATACCCAAATAAAAATTGATGATTTATCTTTTAAAGTCATTTTTTTATCTTTATATTCATAATTATCAGAAAAGATGAAATTAACTTAAATTATAAATTATTTAAATAAAAAAAGAATTATTTGATTTTCTCATATAATTCTTTTATTTTTTTAAATCTGTGATATAATCCTGATTTAGTTATTTTAACTCCTGTTTCTAAAGAGATAATTTCACTTAGTTCTAATAATGATATTTCAGGATATTTAAGCCTATATAACGCTACTTCCTTAACATTTTCTCCTAATATATCTAAACCAATTTTTTCTTCAATTAATTCAATTTGAGTTATCTGTTCATGTGAAGTTGCAATAATTTTATCTACATTAGCTTGTTCACAGTTATTTAATCTATTGGTCATATTCTTATAGTCTCTATATATTCTTATATCTTCATAATATAAAACAGCATTATAAGCTTTAATGACTCTTAAAAAATCACTTATTTTTTCTGATTCTTTTATATAAACCATATATTTTAAATCTCTTTTAATTACTTTACTATTTAGTGAATATTCATTTAAAATGTCACTTAAGAATAAAGCATAGTTATAATCATGGATAATAAATTCTAAATGATACCTAGATTTTTTAGGATCATTGATAGAAGAATTCATCATAAACATAGCTCTTAAAAAAGCACTTTTAGCTTCTAAATCATCTATTATAAATTGATTTATGGTATTTTTATTAATTTCTATATAACTAGAAAGTTTTTTAATATCTTTTATTTCAATGATAAATAGGTTTTTATTTTGATAGTTAACACCTTTTCGAACTGTAACCATCGGAATAATATCACTAATATCTTTTATTAATTGAAATATTCTTCTTGCAACACTATAATTTTCAGTTGTAATTTTAATAGTCTCATTTATTTCAGATAAACTAATTATAGTAGTTAACTCAGCTATTTGCTCAAATTTAGATGATTTTATTTTACTTACTTCATTTTTTACTTCTGTTGTAAATGAAATCATTTTAAAGTATAAGCAAATATATGAAAGCCTAGTTTTAATACATTGTGCTTAATCATTTCTTCCTCTATAATTACAAAATCATCTTTTATTAATTCTACATTTTTAACTTCATCCACTATTACTGGATCTTTTTGTTCTAAAACTAAATATCTATCAATAATATCTTTACTTATCTCACCAGTATTAACTAAACAAGCATCTATTTTTCTTTTTCCTAAATATTTATTTAATGTATTAATATGATCAGAAACTTTATAGTCTTCAGTTTCTCCCGGTTGAGTCATCATGTTACATATATACATCAATTTAGCATTTGACTGATCAATAACATCAGTTATTTCTTTACTAATTAAATTACAAATAATACTAGTAAATAAACTTCCCATACTAAAAACAATTAAATCAGCTTTCTTAATATCTTCTAATACTTCAGGTAAAATTTTAGGCATCTCTTTATAATAAACCTTTTTAATACTAGAATCATATTCAGTTATATTGTGTTCACCTGTAATAGTTTTCCCGTCTTCCATTTTAGCCTTTAAAGTAACATTATCCTCAGTTAAAGGTAATACTTTACCATTTAAGTTTAAAACTTTACTCAAAGATTTTATCCCAGTTGACATATCCCCAGATACATTTATTAGACCTGTTAATAATAAATTCCCTAAAGTATGACCTGATAATGAACTATCAGTTTCAAATCTATAATTCATTAACTTTTGAACTAATGGTTCTGTTTCAGACAATGAAACTATTACTCTTCTTATATCCCCAACTGCAGGAATATTAAATTCATCTCTTAAAATACCTGTACTTTTTCCGTCATCTGACACTGAAACTACAGCTGTTATTTCTAAAGGAAACTGTTTTAAACCACGCAGTAGGGTAGAAAGTCCATTTCCCCCGCCTAGTACAACAACTTTTTTCTTTTTCATATTAACACCTAAAATCTAACTTCTTCTATATTTTCAGGGTCATTATATCTATTTCTAAGTTTAGAACCTAATCCTTTTACAATAAATAATATTAAACCAACAACTATCATGATAATTGAAACTACTTGAGCCATTTTAAAATCTAAAAACATTAAGCTATCTGTTCTTAAAGACTCAATAAAATATCTTCCGATACCGTACCAGATTAAATAAAACGATACCATTTGACCGATTTTAGTATAATATCTTCTTCTTAAAATCAATAAGATAATAAATCCTATTAAACACCAAACTGACTCATAAAAGAAAGTAGGGTGGTAATAAGTTCCATTTATATTCATCCCATCAATTATAAACTGTGGGATATAATATCCTTGTAAAGTTTCTAAAGTAGTAGCAGGTCCGTGTGCTTCTCCATTAAAGAAATTTCCCCATCTACCTATTGCTTGCGCTATTATCAAACCGACTACTGTAATATCTAATAATCTAAACTTATTAACTTTGTATTTATTAGCATAGAATAAAATAAAAATTAATCCGAATAAAATACCGCCATGGATAGCTAATCCACCTTCCCAAATTTGATATATTTCATTTAAATTATTACTAAAATAGTCCCATTCTAAAACTACGTAATATAATCTAGCCCCTATTAATCCTAATATAACAGTATAAAACATCATGTTCCAAATGAAATCTTTTGATATTTTAAATCTCTTAGCTTCCTTTGTTATTAAAGAATATGCTACTAAAACACCAATTAAAATCATTACTGAATACCAATAAATTTGTATAAAACCTAAATCTAATAAAACTGGATTCATGTTATCTACCTCCTATATAATTATATTACACTTCGCTTTTAATTTCAAATAAAATGTCTCTAAGTTCCATCGCACGTTCAAAATCTAAGTTTTTAGCAGCTTCTTTCATTTCATTTTCTAATTCTACAATTAATCTTTTTGTATCTTTTTTACTATATTTTGCTTTTTCTACTTCTTTATTGTTAGTTATTACTTCTTTTATTGTTTTAATAATTGTTTTTGGTACAATATCATGTTTATCATTATATTCTTTTTGTATTTCGCGTCTTCTATTTGTTTCTTTAATTGCTATATCCATAGCGTTACTAACATTATCAGCATACATAATAACTCTACCATTTTCATTTCTGGCAGCTCTTCCTATAGTTTGAATCAAACTTCTTTCACTTCTTAAAAACCCTTGTTTATCAGCGTCTAGAATAGCTACTAAACTAACTTCTGGAACATCTATTCCTTCTCTTAGTAAGTTAATACCAATTAATACATCATATTTACCAATTCTTAAATCTCTTATTATTTGTAATCTTTGTAGTGTTTTGATTTCAGAGTGTAGGTAAGCTACCTTAATATCTAATCTACTTAAATAAGCTGATAATTCTTCAGCCATACGAATTGTTAAAGTAGTTATTAAAGTTCTTTCATTTTTATCTATTTGTTTATTTATCTCTTCCACTAAATCATCAATTTGTCTTTTAGTTGTTCTTACTTCTATAACAGGATCAAGTAATCCTGTTGGTCTAATTAATTGTTCAGCAATACCTGATTTAATTTCCATTTCATAATCACCTGGAGTAGCAGAAACATATATAATTTGATTAATTTTATCTTCAAATTCTTTGAAAAACAATGGTCTATTATCTAAAGCCGAAGGTAATCTAAAACCATAATCTACTAACACAGATTTTCTAGCTCTATCTCCATTATACATACCTCTTACTTGAGGGATAGTAACATGAGATTCATCTATTATAATTAAAAAGTCATCATCAAAGAAATCAATTAAAGTTGATGGTGTTTCACCTTCTTTTTTTAAAGCTAAATGTCTAGAATAATTTTCAACACCTCTACAGAAACCTGTTTCAGTTAACATCTCTAAATCATAATTAGTTCTTTCCATCAATCTTTGGTGTTCTAATAATTTATTTTGTTTTAAGAAATTATCAAGTTGAATTTCTAATTCCTCTTTAATGTTTATTATAGCTTTTAATAGTTTTTCTTCACTAGTAACGAAATGACTTGCAGGAAATATAGTAATTGATTTTTTATCTATTAATATTTTTCCTGTTAAAGCATCAAACTCTGATATTCTTTCAACATCATCTCCAAAAAATTCTATTCTATATCCTTTTCCGTGTTGAGAAATAGGTATTATTTCTAAAATATCACCTCTAACTCTAAAAGAACCTCTTTTTAAGTCAATATTATTTCTCTCGTATAACATATCAATTAATTTTTCTAACACTTTATTTCTATCAATTACATCATTAACATTAATAGTTAAAGTTTTATTTCTATATTCTTCTTTTTCTCCGATACCATAAATGCATGATACTGAAGCTACTACTATTGTATCCCTATGGTTTAATAAAGAGGAAGTAGCCGAGTGTCTTAATTCATCTATTTCATCATTAATAGAAGCATCTTTTTCAATATATGTATCAGTCTTAGCAACATAGGCTTCTGGTTGGTAATAATCATAATATGATACAAAATATTCTACATGGTTATTAGGAAATAATTCTTTAAACTCTGCATATAATTGTCCTGCTAAAGTTTTATTATGCGCTAAAATTAAAGTTGGTTTTTGTACTTTTTCAATAACATTAGCCATTGTAAAAGTTTTACCAGTTCCAGTTGCTCCAAGTAATACTTGATGTTTTAACCCTTTATTAATGCCATCAACCAAAGTTTCAATCGCTTTAGGCTGATCCCCACTAGGTGAGTACTCTGAATTTATTTTAAACATATTTTCCTCCTTTTTGTACATTTAATATATCATTTTCGTTATTAATTTTCAATCTTATTATGTTAAATTCAATTTTAATTTACTTATCTGTATTTATATACTATAATTGTATGAGGAGGATATTATGTTAGAAAATATTGTAATTACATCCGCTAAAAAAGAAGATGTCAATGATTTAACGAAACTATATGGTGAGAGTATCTTAAAAACAGAAAGAGCAATAGACAATAATTTAGCTGCCAATTTCAGTGAATTAGATGAGTTGAAAGAGTGGTTTGAAGAAGATATTGAAAATTCCGATAGTTTTATATTAATTGCAAAACTCAAAGGTGAGTTGGTGGGATTTATTAATTTTAGTTTTGCTTTACCAAAATCTGCTTATATAATTCCAGTTATAAACTTAGGAAATATTGGTGTTTCAACTGGTCATCGTAGAAAAGGCATCGCTAAAACTTTGTATAATGAAATGTTAAAAGTTTTAAACGAACTAGGAGAGTATCAAATCAGATTAAGCTTTTTTCCACAAAACTTAGCTGCTAGTGAATTGTATAAAAATTTAGGTTTTACTGAATATTCTGTTACTCATCAAAAAAAAATTACGCAGTCGTAATTTAATTCATATACATTATTTCAAATGAGGTATATTTTTTATACTCTGATTTTAAAGTTATAATCCCATTATCTTTTTCTATAATTGTTTTAGCTAAATTTAATCCAACACCAATACCATCATTTTTATTAGAACTTTTATAAAATCTATCAAAGATTTTTTTTATGTCTTTTTTTAAAATTCCCTCACCATAGTCTTTAATTATTAGTTTAGTACAAATAGAATTAGTAGTACTTTTTATTTCTATTATTCCGTTACTATGCGAGTGTTCAATACTATTTTTAATTATATTTGTAATTGCTTCTAATTGCCAATTATAATCACCGCTAAAAGTAACATTTTCGCTAATTTCTACTTTAAAAACAATTTTTTTAGCTGTGTAAATGGGTTTTAGGTTATTTAATACCTTATTTACTAATTTTTGTAAATTAATTGTCTCTTTTTTAAATATAACTATATCAGCATCAAATTTTGATAATACTAATAATGATTTAACTAATGTATTAATATGATCAGTTTGAGTTTTAATATCAGTTAAGAATTCTTTTTTTGTATCATTATTAATATTATCATTTTCAATTAAATTCTCAAGCATTATATTAATAGATGTTAGGGGTGTTTTTAATTGATGAGATATGTCAGTTAAATTATTTTTAAGTAATGATTTTTCTTCTTTAAGTTTTATAGAATAGTTTTTCAAATAAACTGTTGTTTTATATATTTCATTTTTTAATTTGGATAATTCATCTTCGTTATTAGTATCTAATTCAAGATTGTAGTTTTGATTATTTATTTCTTCTAAGTATGAGACTAATTTAGATATTTTAGTATTTCTTTTTTTATCATGTATAACTAACACTATAAATATTAGTAAACTCAAGATTATAAAAGTTACGCTGTTATAAAACATGTTAAAATATAATGATTTTTCATTTGAACTTATTTTTTTAATGTTTCATTTAAAACTATCTCATCACTTTTTAAAATTTTGATTATTTCCTCTTCAAATGAAGGGTTAGTTTCTATTATTTTTTCAGTTATTAAAATTATTTTATCATTTAAATTATTCACATAACTATTATAGTTATAAACAGTTGCTATATTTAAGATTAATAAAAATAATAAACTTATTATTAAATATTTAATTTTCATCTACTATATACCCAATTCCTTTAACTGTTTTAATATAATCTACTAATAATTTTTCTCTAATTCTTTTAATAAAAACTGTTAATGTATTATCACAAACAAATTTCATATTATCATCCCATATAAGTTTTAATATTTTATCCCTTGTAATTATTTTACCAATGTTACTAAATAATAAATATATTATCTTATATTCTAAAGGTGTTATAACAATTTCTAAATTATCTTTATATACTTTCATTTTATTATTATCAACAACTATGTCTTTAAAATATAAATAATCATTATTATATCTTGATAATATTTTAGATATTCTAATTAATAATTCGTTATTTTTAAATGGTTTAGTTATATAATCTTCACCTAAGTTTAAACCTTTAATTATATCTTCTTCTTCATCCTTAGCTGTTAAGAATAAAATAGGATATTTAATCTCTTTAGCTATTTCAAATCCATTACCATCAGGTAAGGTAACATCCAAAAT
>CAYJEP010000015.1:0-13998 GCA_964369555.1 uncultured Muribaculaceae bacterium
CATAACAGAACCACAATCTGCCGTGTTAACCACTTCACCATAACCGCCATGACAACTATAATTTTAACAAAAAATGAGTGGGTTTGCAATACTTTTTACGAAATTTATGTTTTTTTCACCCATTTTATATAATTACATAAAATATTTTGAGGTGGAAAATGAATAATTATTATAATATGCCAAATAATTATCAAACTGATAATAACTATCAGGCTCAAAAAAAATTTTATGATCCTTATCAAGGATTTTTAAGAGGAAATATGGAAACAGAAACATATAAACCTTATTTAAATCAATCTCCTTATGAGATAATGCCTATCAATGAACAGGCAAAGATGTTAACTAATATTGATGCGCTTAGTTTTGCTATAATAGATTTAAATTTATACTTGGATGTTAATCCGATGAATCAAGAAGCTATTAATATGTTTAATCAATATCGTGTAGAAAAAGAAAATTTAGTGAAAAATTATGAAAATATGTATGGGCCAT
This sequence comes from uncultured Muribaculaceae bacterium, assembly GCA_964369555.1. GTDB lineage: Bacteria > Bacillota_I > Bacilli_A > RF39 > UBA660 > Faecisoma. The sequence goes on from CAYJEP010000015.1 coordinate 493, forward strand.
TAACTTTAGATAGTAATGTATTAAATACATATCCGTGGATGTGGAATGAGCGTCCGTGGCCGTGGGAGAGATAATATGTGGAAATATGAAAAAAAACTGGAATATCCAGTAAATATAAATAAAAAAGATTTAAATATGGCTAAGTGTTTGTTCGCTCAGTATGGTGGTCCTGATTCAGAATTAAGTGCTGCTGTAAAATATTTAAACCAAAGGTATACAATGCCAGATGAAAGAGGCTTTGCTTTATTAACTGATATCGGAACAGAAGAAATGGCTCATTGGGAAATACTAGCTACTATGATACATCAATTATTAAAAGATACTAGTATTGAAGAAATTAAACAAAATGGATTAAGTGAGTATTATACTATGCATAATCATTCAAATTTTCCAAGTGGTCCTATGGGAATGTCTTGGAGTAGCGATTTTGTGCAAGCAACGGGTGATTATTGTGCTGATTTAGAAACTAATATGGCTTCAGAACAAAGAGCTAGAGTTACATATGAACATTTAATAAATTTAACTAATGATCCAGATGTAATTGCTCCCCTAGCCTTTTTAAGACAAAGAGAAGTAGTTCATTATAATAGATTTAAAGAGTTAAGAGAATATTATAGAAAAACTTATGGAAATTAAAAAAATAGAACTTAGTTCTATTTTTAGTTGTTGTTTTCGTATGTAGGTCTACTAGGTGCGTTTTTTTTCGCATCTCTACAAGCTTTACATCTTTTTGGTTCGTTAGTGAAACCTTTTTCGTTATAAAAAGCTTGTTCTCCAGCTGTGAAAGTAAATTCATTACCACAATCACCACATGTTAAAGTTTTGTCTTGGAATTCCATAAGTTTGCCTCCTTTAATTATATTTTTTAAATTAGAATAACTGCCTAAAGGAAGAAACTTAATTTAAACTAACTATAATATATCAAAAATCAAAATTAAAAGCAATAGTTAGAATTAAATTTATTTTATTTAATGTCTATCTATGTATACTATTATTTTTTAAATATCGATTAAAAATTATAGCAACTGATAATATATATACTGTGTTATAATAATTTATGTGGTGATTATATGAATAATATATCTAATGTACTTAAAATGATCGATTTACTTAGTACAGGAAAAAAATATAAAATAAAAGAATTATCTAAAATACTTAATGTTAGTGAGAGAATGGTACGTTATTATAAAGATAAATTGGAGGATGCTGGAATATATGTTGATTCATATTTAGGTGTAGATGGTGGTTATATTTTATATAAAAAAATTAATTACTATAATCAATTAAATAAATATGATATTAGATTATTAAAAAAATTAAATGATGAGTTAGATAAAGAAAATAAGCCTAACAAAGGATTAAAAACAATAATAGATAAATTAGATATAATTGATGTAATAACAGATACTGATAATATATATGATATTGTTATTAGTGATGATGAAAAAAGCAATATAGTTAATTCATTGGAACTAGCTATAAGCAATAAAAGTAATTTAAAAATAGTTTATGAAAATATTGAAGGGATAAATAGAGAAAGAATAGTACATCCCAAACAAATATTTAAACACGACAATAGACTTTATGTAGTGTGTTATTGTGAATATAAAAGAGATTTCAGACATTTTGAAATTAGTAGAATTAAAATAATTAAATAGACGATATACTTCCTAATTAGATGTTATAATTTTATTAGTGAAGGAGGTATCAAAATGGATATTAAATTAAAAGCAAAAGAATACGCTATTAAAGCACACGTTAATCAAGTAATAAAATCTGATACAAGCAAACCAAAGGTGACACATTCTATTAATGTCGCTTATATATTAGAACAATATGGACTTGACGATAACTTAATAGCAGCCGGATATCTTCACGATGTGATTGAAGATACAGAAAAAACTTATGAAGATATATTAAAAGAATTTGGGAAAGATGTAGCTAAACTTGTATTAAATGTTAGCGAACCAGATAAGAGTTTATCTTGGGAAGATAGAAAGAATTACACTATTAATAATTGTTCAAAGTTAGATTTAAGAACAAAATTATTGATGGCTGCAGATAAAGTTAATATCTTAGAAGATATTGAAAGATTAATGTATTTTAATGAAAATTTTACATTTGATATATTTAACCAAGGATATGAAAAACAAAAATGGTATTATACTTCTATTTATGAAGAGATAAGTAAGAAAGAAAATCATAAAATATTTGAAAGATTAAATGAAGTAGTAAAAAGAGTATTTTATCAGGAAAAAGATATTTCAAAAGAATACTTAGACAGTGATAAACATAGTAAGTTATTAAAATTTCATTATCTAAAATATGAAATAAATAGTATTCTTAATTGCATAGATAATAAACCATATGTAATTGAATTTACAGGCACACCAAGAACAGGAAAAACATCTATTATTAATAATTTAAGTGATTTTTTAAAAAAATCAGGATTAAAGGTCAAAGTATTAGAAGAGTTTACTACATCTAAATTTTATAAAGAAAATATTAAGAGTAAATTAAAAGACCAGTATAAGAATGTAGTTAATCTTGAAATTCCTAAATATGTCAATGAACAACTAGATGATGCGATTTCTAGTAATTATGACATTGTAATTATTGATAGATCTTTATTTGATAGATGTATATGGATTGATAGATTAAAGTTAAAACAAGGAATAACAGAAAAAGAAGTAAAAGATTATTATGATAAGTATATTCCTTATATCAAAAATAAAATTAATCTAGTAATAGCTACTTATTGTAATTTTAAGACTGCTATTAAAAGGGATTATGAGGCTAATCTCTCATTAGAAAAAAGAACATTTTTAAATGAAATCAATGTTAATGAGTATAATATTTCTTTAAAAAATACAGTTTCTCTTTTAAAAGATAATAATTATTTAATCGGATTCTTTGATACAGAAAATCAATCTTTAAAAGATTGTGAATACACCATAACTGAATACATTTTAAATAATATGAAAGATCACTTTTCTAATGAAATGAAAAAATATTTTGATAGGACTATTTAAGTCTTTTTTTCATACAATTTTATAGGTGAGAAGATGAAATATTTTTTAATAATATTATTACTGGTACCTATTAATATAAGTGCCTACTCTACTTCTGCAACAAGTAGTATTTTAATGAATATGGATAATGGACAAATAATATATGGCAATAACATAGATTTACAAAGGCCTATAGCTTCCATTAGTAAGATAATGACAGCTATTTTAGCAATTGAATCAAATAAATTAGAAGAAACTGTTATTGTAGGTGAGGAAATAAATGAAGCATATGGTTCTGCTATTTATATTAAAGAGGGTGAAGAAATCTCTTTAAAATCATTAGTATATGGATTAATGTTAAGGAGTGGTAATGATGCTTCTTTGAGTATAGCTAAACAAGTATCAGGAGATGTCGAAGTATTTGTAGATTTAATGAATAGTAAGGCTAAAGACATTGGAATGAAAAATACAATTTTTAATAATCCAAATGGACTAGACGATCAAGGTGGGAATATATCAACTGCTTATGATATGGCTATTTTAACAAGTTATGCAATGAAAAATAATATCTATCAAGAAATAACATCTACTAAAAATTATAAGGTAACTACTAATTTTAATAGTTATTCATGGACTAACAAACATAGGTTATTATTTGAAGAGGATTATATTACAGGTGGAAAAACAGGATATACTGATGTTGCTAGAAGAACTCTAGTTACTACAGCTTCTTTAAATAATATAAATTTAGTGGCAGTTACTTTAAATGATGGAAATGATTTTAATGATCATATAAGATTATTTGAAGAGGCATATAGTAATTTATATTCATATAAACTATTAAATCAAGGGACTTTAAATATTGATGGTGAGAAGTTATATACTAAAGATAAATTATATATTAAAAATGATTATTTCCATATTTTTGATAATAGTGAGAATGATATTATTATTAAGTATAAATTAGAAGAGTTAGATAAATATAGTAACCATCAAAAAGTAGGGATAATAGAAATTATTGTTAATGGCACAATAGCGCATACAGAAGATATTTACATAGAAATTTTGTCTAAAAATATATTTGATAAGATTAAGGAATTTTTCAAATGGTAAATAAGATATGGGGATGTTTTATTATAGTAGGTATTATTTATTCTATTTTTATTAATAATGTATCTTTAATAAATGAAGTTATAATTAATTCTGGAAAACAAGCTATTGATATGACAATTAATATATTTCCTGTAGTTGCTCTTTGGTTAGGTATAGCTAAGATTGCAGAAGATTCAGGTTTGCTCAATAAATTATCAAATAAATTATCCACAGTTTTAAGATTTTTGTTCCCTACCATTCCTAAAAATCATGAATCTTTAAACTATATTAGTTCTAATATAATTGCAAACATGTTTGGACTAGGTTCAGCTGCTACTCCGTTTGGGTTAAAGGCAATGCAGTCATTACAAAGATTAAATAAAAAAAAGGATACAGCTACAGATGCTATGATAACTTTTTTAATATTAAATACCAGTGGTGTGACTTTAATACCAACAACTATTATATCTTTAAGAATTTTATATGGAAGCAATAATCCAACAGGAATATTAATACCAGTAATAATAGTTACTGTCTTAGGAAGTACAGTAGGACTATTTGTAGATTATTTAATAAGGAGAAAAAGATGAGTCAATTTATTATTCCATCCATAGTACTAGTAGTAGTCATTTATGCTTTACTAAAAAAGGTAGATATTTATGATTCGTTTATAGATGGTGCGACAGATAGTTTTTCTTTGATAACAAAATTATTCCCTTGCCTATTAGCGATGATGCTTGGGATCAATATTTTTCTAAAGAGCGGTATTATATTTGAAATGTTTTCTTTTATAACTATAATCCCAACTAAGATAATTCCTATGATAATAATGAGACCTATATCTGGAACTTCTTCATTAGCTATATTAACAGATATTTATCAGACTATAGGTCCTGATAGTTTGTTAGGAACACTAGCTTCATTAATTCAAGGTAGTACAGACACAACTTTATATATAATTACTCTATATTTTGGTAGTGTGGGAATAAAAAAGATACGTCATGCTTTGTTTGTAGGATTATTTGCTGATATAACAGCGATAATTTTAAGTATAGTTATTTGTAATATTTTATTTTAAATTAATTATTATATGTTACAATATAGTTGGAGGAAGATATGACAAAAATAGAAGTACTAGAAAAGAAATTGATTAACGCTAAATATAAAAATTTTAACGAAGTATTTAAACGTTGTGGATTTAATTATTTTGACTGTAAAAAAGTAGAAATGACAGTAATTGAACTTGCTCACATGTGTTTATTACGTAATTTTTTAAATAAATTAGAATTTGATAAATTGGAGGAAGAAACACTTTTTGTTCAACACGCTTTATTATCAAATGAAATAGATGAATTAAAAATAAAAGTAGAAGAAATTTTAACTAAAGTTACACTTGATCAATACCACAAAATAAATTTAATTTCAGTTGAAGAGGGAAACTACAATTTGACAAATATAAAAAAGACTTCTAATTGGTTAGAAAAATTAATCTTATCTACTAGAAGTTCTCGTTTATTAAAAGTTATTCCAATATACTATGCATACATTGATAAAATACTAAAAAAAGAAGAAATAGCAGATATTTACGCTATTCCGTATAAAGAATATGATGATTTTGGATTGCAAAAAACACAAAAACTATAAATATCATTATAAATTTTATAGTTTTTTTGTGGTATAATTAATTATAGGAAGGATGGTTTTATGACACCACATATAGAAAGTAAAAAAGAAGATGTTGCAAATATTGTATTAATGCCGGGAGATCCTTTAAGAGCAAAGTATATTGCAGAAAAATTTTTAGATGATTATAAACTGATTAATGAAGTTAGAAACATGTTTGGATATACAGGATTTTATAAAGGGAAGAGAATAACAATATTTGGATCTGGTATGGGTATTCCTAGTATGAGTATTTATGCTTATGAGTTATATCACTACTACGAGGTGGATACAATAATAAGAATAGGTTCATCAGGCAGTTTAAGTGAAAATATTAAAATAAATGATGTTGTTTTATCTGAAAGTTCTTATACAGAAAGTAATTTTGCTTACTCTTATAGTAATATAAAAAAAGATGTAGAATATTCTACTAAGATATTAAATGAAATTATTATAAAAACCGCACTAGATAGAAATATCAAAATTCATTTAGGTCAAACTGTTTGTACTGAAGTATTTGATCCATATACTATAACAGATGATTTTTCTAATAGAATGAAAGGTAAAGGAATAGCAGCAGAAATGGAAGCCTTTGCCCTATTTCATATTGCAAATCAACTAAAGAAAAATGCAGCTTGTTTAATGACAATTTCAGATTCAGGGTTTGAAACAAAAGAACTAACAAGTGAAGAACGTGAAACTAATCTAAATGAAATGATTTTATTAGCGCTAGAAAGTAGTTTAAAACTATGAAGTTTATTGATATAATTACAAATAAAAAAAATAAAAAAGAATTAAGTAAAGAAGAAATTAATTTTTTTATTACTAATTTAGATATTATTCCTGATTATCAAATTTCAGCTTTATTAATGGCTATTGTAATTAATGGTATGACAGAAGAAGAAACTATTAATTTAACTATGGCTATGGCCTACTCTGGTGATGTGATTTCCTATGATTTCAAAACTGTGGATAAACATTCAACAGGAGGAATTGGGGATAAAGTTACTTTAGTAGTGGCACCAATCGTAGCTAGTCTAGGGTGTAAAGTAGCAAAAATGTCTGGAAAAGGATTAGGATATACAGGTGGAACTATAGATAAATTAGAGTCAATTAAGGGATTTAAAACCGATTTAAGTGAAGAAGATTTTATTAAACAAATAGAAAATATAAATCTAGCAATTATAACACAAAGTAAAAACATCTCCCCAGCAGATAAAAAATTATACGCACTAAGAGATGTTACAGCAACAGTTGAAAGTATGCCTTTAATTGCAGCTTCTATTATGAGTAAAAAAATAGCTAGTGGTTCTAAAAATTTGGTACTTGATGTTAAAGTTGGCAAAGGTGCATTTATGAAGAATCTAAAAGAAGCTAGAGAACTTGCTACATTAATGGTTAAAATTGGACAAGGTTGTGGAATAAATACAAAAGCAATTTTATCTAATATGGATATACCTTTAGGTAAGAATATCGGAAATCAATTAGAAGTTATAGAAGCCATCGAAGTATTAGAAGGTAAAGCTGGCAACTTAACCGATGTATGTATTGAAGTAGCTACACATATGGTTAGTTTATATCAAAATATTAGTTATGATGATTCTAAAAAATTAGTACTTGAAACTATTAAAAATAAAAACGCTTTAAATAAATTTTATGAATTTATAAAATATCAAGGTGGATCTTTAGAGTTTAGTGAAGCTAAATATAAAAAAGAAATATTCGCAACTAATTCGGGTTATATTAATTATGATGCTTTAGAGATTGGAAATATCTCAGTAATGTTAGGCGCAGGAAGATTAAAAAAAGAAGACATAATCGATTATAAAGCTGGTGTAGTACTTAATAAAGAAGTAAATGAAAAAGTATTAAAAGGTGAATTAATTGCTACACTATATTCTGATAATGAAATTTCAATTAATAATATCAATTGTATTTCAGATAAAAAAGATTATGAATTAATATATGAGGTTATATGAAAGAAGTAATATCATTATTAAAAGATAAAACCATAGCTACAATGGAATCATGTACTGGTGGTTATATAGCAAATGAAATAACTAATATTAAGGGAGCTTCCAAAGTATTAAAATATAGTTGTGTTACTTATTCTAATGATTTTAAAATTAAAATGGGAGTTTCAAAAGAATTAATTGATACGTATACAGAATACCACGAATTAGTAGCTAAAGATATGGCTTATAAAATATCTTTATTTAGTGATTCAGATTATGGTATAGGGATTACAGGGAATTTAACTAATGTTAATGATATAGTATATGTATCTATATTTGATAAAAAGAAAAATAATTATAAGAACTTTACATACTCATCCGAAACAGACAACAGGATAGAAAATAAAAAACAAATATGCAATTTAATTATAATATTTTTAAAAAAATTTGTATAAAAAAAATAAGTACAATCAATATTAATTAGGTGATAAAAATGAAAGTAATTGTCTCTTTAATATGTATTGTGCTTTTTTATTTAGTAATTGGAAATGTTTCAGCTTTAGTAATACCAGAAGAAGCTTTAAGAATTAGAGTGATTCCTAATAGCAATGATAACGAAGATGTAGCAATAAAGAATATAGTTAAGGATCATCTTCAAGATGTGATATATGAGTTATTAAAAGAAATAGAAGATGTAAAGGAAGCTCAAACTATAATAAATGATAATTTAGATTTATTTCAAGAAGAAATTAAGGAAATTTTTAATGTAAATAATTATAATTATACTTTTGATATTAATTATGGACAAAATTACTTTCCGCATAAAGAATATAAGGGAATAACTTACGAAGAAGGTTTTTATGAATCTTTAGTAATTACTATTGGTGAAGGTTTAGGAGATAATTGGTGGTGTGTAATGTATCCCCCTCTTTGCTTAGTAGAAGAAAATCAAACAGATGTTGACTATACAACTTATATAAACGAGTTAATAGAGAAATATTTATAAAAAAAATACATATCATTTAATATGGGAAGAATTAAATTAAAAAAGAAAATAAAATTTTCTAAATCTAATATAGTCATATTACTAATAGTTACTATATTAATTGGTAGTATTATATTTTTAAATTTTATTAATAATAAAGCTATGCCGGTCTTATTTAACTATGCAGAAATAGAAGCAAGAAAGTTAGCTAGTATTGTAATTAATAATGCTGTAGGTAAATATGTTACAGAAAATGTTTTATTAGAAGATTTATTTATAATTACTAAAAATGACATGGATGAAATAACATCAATGGATTTTAATCCTATAACTGTTAATAAAATATTAACTCAAGCAACAACTAATATTCAAACTAATTTAAAATATATTGAGCAAGGAAGAGTGGATTTACTTAATGTAACAACAGATTCTTTAATTAGTTATGATATTGATAAATTAAATGAAGGCATTATCTATGAAATTCCATCAGGAATTATTACAGGTAATGTTTTTTTATCTAATGTTGGACCAAAGATTCCTGTTAGATTCACTTTAATTGGTGATATAAATAGTTATGTAAATACTAAGGTGACAAATTATGGAATTAATAATGCATTAATAGAGATTAATATTGTATTGGAACTAACAGAACAATTAATTCTTCCTTTTGCTACTGAAAAAATAACTATTAAAACCTCAATTCCAGTTGGACTTAAAATGATGCAAGGAAGTGTACCTGATTATTACATGAATGGAATTGATTCAAATTCACCTATTTTCTCTGTTCCTATTAATTAATAACATTTATTTTTAAAAATATGTTATACTATAAATGGTGATAGTATGAAGGTGAAAATATTAATTTTAATACTAGTTGTTTTAATGGTTGGAGGGTCAATTTTAACTATTTTTTTCAGTGAAAATATAAAAATCCCAATTATTGATAGTATAGATAAACAAACTTATTATACGTCAAATTCTAATAATGAAGTTATGCTTTATAATTTAGATTTAACTCCTGGTATTAAAATACCAAGAGGGTTAGAAGTGATAACTACTACTGAAGTTGAAATAATTAATGACAAAGAATATTTTAAGGTTAATTATGATAACAAAGATTATTACATATTATTAACTAATTTATCTTTAGATAAAGACAATATTGTTAAAGAAGAAATATTATATGTAAGAACTGCTGCTACTTTATATAATAGTAGTGATAGTATCTCAATTAGTGGTTTTGTAGATAAAAATGACACTTTAGAAGTAATAGGACACAGTGAAGTATTGGATGATGGAAGTGTTTTAATGTACAAAGTTAAAACTGATGATCAAGAAGGATTTATATATTCCAAGTATTTAGTTGATAATAAGGAAGAAGCGTCCTTACACTATAATGAAAATGGTTTTTATGATATTCACAGTGAAAGAACTAATAGTTGGTTACTTGGTGGAGGAGCTGATAATTTGGATTACTACCCAAGAGAAAAAGGAGATTTTATAGATAATGTTATGCCTGAAGATGTAAGAAGTTTATATATTCCTTCAGGAGTACTTTATAATATTGATGCTTATATAAATTTGGTAAAGGATAGTAATATAAATACATTTGTCGTAGATATTAAAGATAGTACTGTTCCAGCTTATCCAGCTAAGGCTTATGAAACATACTCTCCTACTAACTACAAGTATGCTCAAATGAGTTATGAAACATATAAAAATGCTATTCAAAAAATAAAAGATGCAGGTTTATATGTTGTTGGTCGAATTTCTGTTTTTAAGGATTCTTATTATGCAGTTGATCACCCTGAAAATACTATAATAGATAATAATACAGGAACTTCTTTAGTTTATAACGGATCTAAATGGCCATCTGCTTACAGTAGACATGTTTGGGAATATAATGTTGCTTTAGCAGTTGAATCAGTTACTGAAATGGGATTTGATGAAATTCAATTTGATTATGTAAGATTCCCTGATGGTACAATATCAAAAGAAAACAGTGGACAACTTGATTTTAACAATACATATGACGAAGAGAAAGCTCAAGCTATTCAAAGATTCTTGATGTATGCTACTGACGAACTTCATAAGGTAAATGCTTATGTTTCAGCAGATGTATTTGGAGAAGCTTCCAATGCTTATGTTACTGCGTATGGTCAATATTGGCCAGCTATATCAAATGTTGTTGATGTAATAAGTGCGATGCCTTATCCCGATCATTTTAATACATATGAATTTGGTTATAAAGTACCCGTTTGGACTATTCCTTATGACTTATTAAAATCATGGGGAAATATAGCTATGCAAAGACAAGAAGAAACTCCAACTCCTGCAAAAGCAAGAACATGGATACAAGCATATGATGCTTATAAAACACCAAAAGTTTCATATGATTCATATATGATTGAGCAACAATTAAAAGCTTTATATGAAGTTGGATTGGATGATGGTTTTATGCCTTGGAATGCTTCTGGTAGTTTAACAAGGTGGTCTAATTTACTAGACGCATTTGGAAAGGAATACTAATGATAACGTTAGAAAAAATAAATTATGAATTAATAAAAGATTACAAAGAAGGATATAATTTAGAAGAATTAGAAAAAAGATACACAGATTATTTTCATGAATATGATTATATTTTAGGAGATTGGTCATATGGTAAATTAAGGTTAAAAGGTTTTTGTGATAAAGACAATAAGTTATATAATAAAATTAACGATTATTCTACTATTGATAAATATATAAATGAAAGCTGTGCTTATGATTGTAAATATTTTATAATTAAGAAAAATGCGAAATAACTCGTGTTTTTTTAGTGAAAATCAAAAAAAATATTTTTATTAAAAATATTATATGATATACTATTATAGAGGTGTAAAATGGAAAACGTATATGAATCATTTATTAGAAATTTGAAGTATAATGAAACAGTAGTAGTAGCGGTATCGGGTGGCATAGATTCTATGGCATTATTACATCTTTTAGTTCGTGTGAAAAAAGTTTTAGATATTAAAATTATTTGTGCACATGTCAATCACAATGTTAGAAAAGAAAGTGAAGAGGAATTAGAATTTGTAAAAAATTATTGCCTTAAAAATAATGTTATATTTGAAAGCTTGATTATTGAAAATTATTCAGATGATAATTTTCACAATGAAGCAAGAAACATCAGATATGATTTTTTTAACAATCTAGTTAAACTTTACAGAGCTAAATATTTATTTACTGCTCATCATGCAGATGATTTAATGGAAACTATTTTAATGAGAATAGCTAGAGGTTCTACTTTAAGAGGGTATGCAGGATTTAAAAGAGAAGTTAAAAAAGATGGGTACTATTTAGTTAGACCACTTATTTATCTTGATAAAGAAGAAATAACAAAGTATGTTAAATCTAAAAGAGTTAAATATGTACAAGATGTATCTAACTTCAGTGATAAATATACTAGAAATAGATATAGACAAAATATTATTCCAGCTTTAAAACAAGAGGATAACCAAGTAGTATCTAAGTTTAATAAGTTTAGCGAATTATTACTGGAATGTAATTCATATATTGATAATCAAATTAACTCTATTATAGAATCTATATATCCTAAAAATATTTTAAACACCAAGTTATTTTTAGAACAAGATCCTTTCATTCAAAAGAAAGTTTTATATTATATTATGGAACAAAAATACCAAGATGATTTAATCTTAATTAATGATAAACATGTGAATTTAGTTTTAAAATTAATTAATTCTAAAAAATCAAGTGGATGTATTCATTTGCCAAACAATATAAAAGTAGAAAAATCATATAATAGTCTATACTTTAAAGAAGAAGTAGAAGATATTTTATATGAAGTTGAGATTGATAAATATGTTACTTTGCCAAGCGGTAAAATAATAGAAAAAATCAAATCTACACAAAATAATGATAATAATATTTGCCGTATTGATAGTAGTAGTGTGAAATTGCCTTTATTTGTTAGAAATAAAAAAGATGGAGATAAAATGACTATTAAAGGCATGCTTGGTAAGAAAAAGCTTTCTGATATCTTTATTAATAATAAAGTTAAAGTTAGCGATAGAAATAATTATCCTGTAGTTTGCGATTCAACAGGAGAGATTGTTTGGTTACCAGGAATAAAAAAATCAAAATTTTGTAAAGATATTAAAGAAAGTTATGATATAATATTAAAGTATTATTAAGGAGGAAAAAATGAACAAAAAAGATGTAAAAAAAGGTATATTACCTTATTTATTGTTGTTTGCTGTTTTAATTGGGATTATGTATTTCTTTAACTTAGCAAATAAACAAGTTAATGATATAACTTATTCAGAGTTTGTCACTAGTATAGATGAAGAAAAGATAACAGAAGTAACTATCATGCCTAGAAATAGTGCAGGTATTTATGAAATTACAGGAAAGATGGCTGGATATGAGGAAAATGAAACCTTTAGTTTAAGTTTACCTTTATCAAATGAAGTAGTAGCTCAAATTTTAAATAGTGAGCAAACATTTAGTTTAACTACTCTACCAGATCCATCATCTAGTGGTTTATTAATATTTGTTATTAATGTTTTACCAACATTATTGATATTAGGAGTAGGATTTTTCTTTATTACTAGACAAATGGGAGCTGCAAATAAATCAATGGATTTTGGTAAGAGTAGAGCTCGTTTAAATCAAGATAATAATAAAATTAATTTTAGTAATGTTGCAGGATTAGATGAAGAAAAAGAAGAAGTTTCAGAACTTATAGATTTTTTGAAAAATCCTAAAAAATTCCAAAAATTAGGAGCTAGAATTC
>CAYJEP010000015.1:14008-14197 GCA_964369555.1 uncultured Muribaculaceae bacterium
TAAAGGTGTTTTATTAGTAGGTCCTCCTGGGACAGGTAAAACATTACTTGCTAAAGCAGTTGCTGGTGAGGCTAATGTTCCATTTTACTACATAAGTGGTTCAGAATTTGTTGAATTATTTGTAGGTGTTGGAGCTTCTCGTGTTAGAGATATGTTTAAAGAAGCTAAAAGAACTGCTCCTTGTTTAAT
>CAYJEP010000016.1:0-4866 GCA_964369555.1 uncultured Muribaculaceae bacterium
TCATCTACAATAAAATCAACTATAAATTTATTATTAATAATATTTATTTTAATATTTATAAAATCATAAAAAAAATTCATTTTATTTAAATCAATATACTTAGAACCACACTCTAAATAGCCTTTACTATCTAAATCATTTAAAACCTCTAAGCTTTGAAAAGTTATTAATCTCATTAATCCCTCCTTACTTCTAAATCAGTTTCTAATAATAAAAAATTTTCATCATCTTTTATCGTTAAATAAATATTTATTTTATTATCTATTATATTAGAAAATTTAATATAATACTCACCATCCCACATAGTTTCAAAGATGACATTATTACAAAATTCAATAATATCAATTATAGGATTTTCATATAAACTTCCTTTATACTCTTTATTCTCTAAAGTAGTAAAATCATTATCATGTAGTTCATTTAAAAAGAACTTAAAATATCCTTTATTAAATGTACATTTAATATAAAATATTTTACCTTTTATATTATCAATAGTACAATTACTAATACTAACAACACTAGATAAATTTTCATAATTAAAGTTGTTATATGTAAGCATAAAATCCCTCCTAATTTAATTATACAGTATTATTATAATTAAACAAAAATTTATTTAATAAAAAAATAATTAGATACTTTCTCTAACTATTTTATTTACTAAGCTCATATCAGCTTTACCTTTAACTAAAGGTGTCACTTTACCCATAACTTTACCCATTTCTTGTGGCGTTGGGTTAAGTTCTTTAATTACTTCTTTAACTATTTTTGTAATTTCTTCTTCACTCATCATTAAAGGCATGTATTTTTCTAAGATTTTAATTTCTTTATTATTTTGTTCAATTAAATCAAGTCTATTAGCTTTTTCTAAATCTGATATAGTCTCTTTTCTAGATTTGATTTGTTTAGATAAAATAGCAGTCATTTCTAAATCATCTAATTCTCTTTTTTTATTGATTTCTTCTAGTTGAGCTGCTCCTTTAACCATTCTAAGTACGTTAAGTAATTCTTTATCTTTACTCTTCATAGCTTCTTTAATATCATTTAATATTCTTTCTCTCATAAAATATCCTTTCTAAAAAAACGTAAAATTAATTACGCTCTACTCATTTTCTCACGACGTCTACTGTTTTTGATTGCTTCTTTTTTCGCATCTCTTCTTTTAACGCCTGGTTTACTATAATGTTCTCTTTTTCTAACTTCCTTCAGAAGGCCATCTTTTGCATTTTTTTGTTTCCAAACTCTTAATGCACTATCAACATTACCATCTTTAACAACAACTTTTGACATATGATACCTCCTTTCGTAACTAAAATGAATTATATCACTTTTTCAATTACAATACAATAGTTTTACATAAAAAAAGGTAAAAACCATTTGATTTTTACTTTATTTGAATGATATTTAGTAGTTTATAAATTCCCTTAACTCCTTTTTCATAATTTCAATATCTTTAGAATTATCAAAATCTAAGACATTAACATGAGGAAATTTTTCTTTTATTTCTTTAGACATTTGCATATATACTTCTTGTTGCTTTATACTATTTTCAGCAGAAAACAAAGCATAATCAACTTTTGCTTTTCCTTCTCTAACTAACCTGTTTTTATATTCTTCTTCATTACTTAAATATAAATTAATATAATATATTTCAAAATCAAAATTCAAAAATTCATTAGCTAAATTTTCATACGCATCTGTAAATGAATAATCTTTCTTTCCTAAACGACAATAATTTTCTTCAGTAAAAAATGTTCTATCAAAAATTAAATTAATACTATTATTTTCCATTCCTTTTATATAGTGAAGTAAATTTGTATACATATCAATAGATTTCTTTTTACCAGTAATAGTACTATCATTAGTGCCACTTAAACGGTATAAATTTGTCCCTTTTAATGTTGCTCTTAGATAATCTGTTACAGTTGTTTTTCCTACACCCTGTGGGCCTTCAATTACAATTAATTTAGAATTTGCCATTAAAACACCTCTTTACTTTTTTTCATATAATACATGGTTATATTTAATACCATTATCTTCATTACTACCTAAAATAGTTTTATTATATTTTTCTTTGTCAAATAAAGGAAAGTATACATCTGCATCACATGTATCCTCTACTTCTGTTAAATATAAATTATTTACTTTATCAATAAACTGCTTATAAATAGACGCACCACCTACTATAAATGCATCTTCAGTCATATATTCTAAAGCTTCTTTTAAACTTTTAACTAATATAACCTCATTAGGTAACTCAACATCATCAAAACATAAGACTACATGCTTTCTATTAGGTAATACTCGCCCTAAAGAGACAAAAGTATTATATCCCATAATAATAGTTTTGTTTAAAGTTTTCTCTTTAAAAAATTTCAAATCGTTTGGTAACTTCCATAATAAATCATTATTTTTACCTAATTCATTATTTTTAACAATAGCTGCTATAATATTCATATTTACTCCTTATTGTGCGATAGTAAAATCTATTTTCCCTAAATCTTTATAATCTCTAATTTCAATATCTTTTAATTCCCTAGAATTATCAAAATCTTCAAACTCTTTAATATCTTTGTTAATCCATAAAGTGGGTGCTTCTAAGCCACCTATTTCTTCATAACGTTTCATCTGCTCTTTAATACCTTTAATTTGATTAACATATATATGAGGATCGTTTAAACTCCATCTCATTTTACCTACTTTATAACCTGTAATATGAGCAATCATATTAGCTAAAACCGCATATTGAGTAACATTAAATGGTAGTCCTAGTGGGACATCACAACTTCTTTGATGAACCCATAGATTGATTTTCCCATTCCATACATTCCATTCTGTTGACCACACACAAGAAGGTAAAACAGCAGTATCTAAAAATTCATTTTGCCACAATCTAACTACCATTCTTCTATCAGTAGGATTAGTTCTTATTTTGTTAATCACATTCTCCATTAAATTATATCTATTAGCTATAAAACCATAAGCTGTCCCAATTGTATAAGCATTTTCTTTACCAAAATCTTTAACAATATCTTTTTTAACTAACTTATCATTTTCTAAAACCATTTGCGAGGCATACCACTTACCATCTTCTTTTATCATCCACTCATCCCAGATTTTAACACCTCTATCTTGCAACCATCTAACATCATTAGATTTAGCTTGATAAAACCACAACATCTCTAAAATAGCGTTTTTAAAAAATAACTTCTTAGTAGTTAATACAGGAAACTCTTTTTCCAAATCAAACTCTAAATAATAACCATCTAGTTTAATAGAATTAATACCAGTTCTATTTTCTACTTCAATCCCATCATCTAATATTCTTTTACAAAGTTTGTAATATTCATCATCCCATTTTGTCATTACTTCACCATCCCTATTCTATATAATTATATCAACAATAATTATCCTAATCAACTTAAACTTGAATTTTTCTTAAAAAAATATTATAATAAACAAGGTGATTTCATGAAAAAGATATACATTATTCAAGCACACACAGGAACTGTTCCAGCAAGATTGATTAAATTATTCACAAAGAAAAACTACACTCACATTTCTTTATCATTTAATAAGAGCCTAAATAAAATGTACAGTTTCGGTAGAAGAACTTTAAACAACCCTTTAAATGCTGGTTTTGTCACTGAAGATATTAATGGTATATTCTTCGAAAAATTTAAAAATACTAATTGTAGAATATATGAATTAGAAATACCTTACTTCAAATATTTTAAGCTTAAAAGTATAATTAAAAAATATGAAAAAGATCCTTTGAAATATGACTATGATATTATAGGTTTATTGACTAGAGCAATTAAAATAAATATTAAAAGGAAAAACAAATATATTTGTAGTCAATTTATTGCTGAGGTATTAAAAGAAAGCAATATTTATGACTTTAAAAGACCAACAAAAACGATTTTACCAATTGACTTTGATGATTTTCCTTATAAAATCTTATATGAAGGAAAAATGGTTGAATATAAAAGGAGAAAAAATGAGCATATCTAATGAAGAACTAGAACTTATAAGCTATATTTACACTAAATTCAAAAACAAAGAAGAATTAACTAGAGCCGAACTTGCATTTCTTTATCAAACTGACTTTTCTAACAAGAAAAACACATCAGAAATTTTTATTAGTTTTTTTAATACAATTACAGATGAAAGAGATAAGAAAAAAGATTTAGCTATTGTTTTTAATTGTAAACCTGAACATATATCACTTGATGTTAATGAGATAAGTAGTAATACAGTTTGCCACTACGGAAATTTAAATATTGGTAATAAGCAGATTATCGTTTTACCAAAGCACGTATGCGGGAATTTAAAAATTTTAAATGATCCATACACTAAAAGAATAACATTTCCAAATGCAGTAGATGGAAGTGTCCATATTAATTATCTACCTGATAATAGTGTATTACCTAAATTTATTGCGGAAAATTTAATTATAAATGATCTTGATACCAATATAGAATGGCCATCTAAACTATATGGCATATTAAAAGTTCCTATGGAAATAGATGAAACAGAATATATAAAATTAAAGGAAAAATATCCAGATGGGCAAGTCACTTTTGAAAGCAAAGAAGTAATAAAAAACTTAATTTAAAAAAACTCAATTAAATGAGTTTTTTTTAAATTAACTATTCTTTTTAATATGATTAAAGTCAATAATTTTAGTTATAAATTCATATCCAGGCTTTAATAGATATATTACTATAAGTGTGAATCCACCTAAATAAGCAGCTATATTATCAATCATAGTATCATTGATGCCTAAATACTTCCCCGATTGCATATCACTTCCAGTAATTAAGTCATATGTATATTCATATATTTCCCATAACCCAGCTATTAAAA
>CAYJEP010000016.1:4876-13396 GCA_964369555.1 uncultured Muribaculaceae bacterium
AATATTAAATAACTTATTTTTCATATTAAATTTAGAATATTTAAGTAATAAAAGAGCTACAAAAGCTGATAAAAACCCTGATAAAGCGTGTAAAAAAGTATCATACCAGTGGAATATAGCATAAAAATTAACAATAGACCCACCTACTTGTGTTAAAATTAAAAACACAATATAAAAAGCTTCAAGTTCAAAACTGATAAAATAATTCTTTTTTTTCTTTAAAAAAATAGGCAATAAAAGTAATGGAATCAAAGGAATTAAGCCAAAATATCTAGTACTACCATTTAAAAAATGATGAATACTATAAGAAACACTTAAAATTATAGTAAATAAATATAGAAAATATAATATAAACTTTTTCATTTTTTTCCTCCTTTATTAAAAAAATAACAAAGAATAAAAGTTATAGCAGTTACTATTATATCAATCATAGTATCATCAACTTGTTCTTTATATTGCAAATTATTAGAAAACATATAATCTAATACATATTCTAAAAGTTCTAAAACTCCACTAAACATAAAGCTAATACCAAATAATAAAGTTATTTTTATAATGGGTTTAATTTTAACTTTAAATTTCTTTAATAAATTAAAACCTACTATGTAAGATATTATTCCAAGTATAACTTGTAAAATTAAATCAAAATACTGAAAATTGTCTAGTAAATTAAACAATATAGATATAATGTATAAAATAAAGAAAACTAATATCAAGATTATATTAAGCATATCAACACTCCCTTAACTAAACCTATCATATCACACTTAAGAAAAATAAAAAACACCTTAAAAGGTGATTAATTTATCTTTTATCTATATAATAACTTTTCGACTTGCTACTTTCAGAACATTTAAATAACTGTGAAAAAGAATCCTTATCGATATAAATACCAATATTTTCAGATTTCTCTAGCTCTTCACCCATTACAAAAAGTTCATGTCTCACACCCTCATATTTTTTTAAATTCATCAAACTGTAAGCAATGATGCTAGAATAAACATTAAACTTCGTTATATAAACTTGATTTACATCTTCATTTATCACATCTTGGTATGAAACCATATCCATTTCATTAAGCAAATTATTTTTTTCCATTATACACCTCTTTCATTAAAAAACACTACTCAGTAGTGTATATATCATTTTGGAGGACCCAGCCGGATTCGAACCGACGCTCGGGGAGTTGCAGTCCCATGCCTTACCAGCTTGGCTATGGATCCATATGACAAGTTAATTATATCAAATATAAATTAACTTATCAATACTTTTTAATATATTATATTCATTTTAATTAAAAAATTACATTTTTTCTTTAATATATTTAGAAAATATATTTATTAAACATTTAAATATTATAGTAGATATAATCATTAAACTAATACTTATTATTATCATATTTAAACTAAACAAAGTTAAAACAAAAAATCTTCTAAAAATAATAACTGTTATTAAAAAGAATATTAGTAAGAAGGTAAATAACCCAATTCTTTTACTATCAAATGGTAGACATAATTTAAATAGAAGTAAAAAACCTGTATACCCCAATAATATAACACTTAAAGTAGAAATCTCCTCGCTACTAAAAGAAAACTTATCTCCAACAATTAAAATCATTACAATATTAAATATTACCACTAGTGCGGTTGGTAAAGATTTATTTAAAATGTTAATTAAAAAGTTACCTTTTATTTTTTTATTATTATATTCTAAAGCAAGTAATAATGATGGTACACCTATAGTAAAAAAATTAGTAAGTGATAAGTGGATAGGCAAAAATGGATAAGAATAATTTATAAAAATAAAGATGATTGATAATAACATTATTGATATATTTTTAGATAAAAACAATGTCGCACTTCTTTCAATATTATTAACTGTTCTTCTTCCTTCAACTATAATATCATATATAGAATCATATTCTGAATCAAGTAAAACTAATTGACTAACATTTTTAGCCATATCAGTCCCATCCTTTATAGTTATACTGCAATCTGCCTGTTTTAAAGCTAAAACATCATTAACGCCATCTCCAGCCATTGCCACAAAATGTTTATTTTTTTGTAAAATTTCTATTATTTGTTTTTTCTGTTCTGGATTTACTCTACCGAAAACATTATTTTCTAAAACAATCTTTTCAGTCACTTCAATACTAGTTAAATCAATTGAATTAACTTCTATCCCTACTTTTTTAGCTATAGTACTAACAGTATTCACACTATCTCCAGAAATAATTTTCACTAAAACATCTTGTTCATTAAAATAATTAAACATTTCATGTGCTGATTTTTTGATATTATCTTCTAAGACAAAGTAACAAATAGGCTTATCATTTTTAGTCAATAAAACTACTCTATATTCTCTTTGAATATCTTCGATTTCTTTTATTTTTTTATAAAGAACCTCTGGAGCACCTAATTTAAAAGTTCCTTCTTTAAATTCAACTGAACTATATTTATCAGTAGAGTTAAATGATTTTTTAGAAATCACTTTATAATTCGCTCGTTCTTTATAACTTTTACAAATAGCTTTTATAGTATTATTTTCAACACCTAAAGTATTAACATAATTTCCCATAATTTCTTCTACATTAGCCTCATTTAATAAAACTACATCAACCAAATTTAAATTACCATCTGTTAAAGTTCCAGTCTTATCAAAACAAATAACATCTACTCTAGCTAACATTTCAATACAATATAAATCTCTAACTAAAACATTTAATTTCCCTAATCTAATTACTGATATAGCAAGTACAGTACTAGTAAGTAACACAAGCCCACCAGGAAGCATCCCAATTAAAGCAGCAACCGTATTTAATATAGCATCAACCCCACCATATAATTGATACTGGTTATAAAATAGTAATATTCCTACTGGAAAAATAATTATTGAAATATATTTAATTATTTTTTTTATAGTTATTAATAATATAGAATTAATAGGTTTAATATATTTAGCTTCCTTACTAATAATAGAAATATAATTATCTAATCTAACATGCTCAATTAAGGCTTTACAATGCCCACTTATTATGAAACTACCAGATTTTAATAAATCACCCTCAGTATAAGAAATACTATCTGATTCACCTGTTATATATGATTCATCAACAATTACTGAACCTTCCTTAATATAACAATCACATGGAATTTGATTACCATTTTTTAAAACTATGATATCATCTAGTACTAAATCTTCTACTTCTATATTATCAAGTTTTGAATCTCTTATAACAGTTACCTTATTATTTGATAAAACTGATAACTTATCAACAATTAATTTAGACCTAATTGCTTGAATAGTACTTATTAAAACATTACAAATAACTACACCTAAAAAAAGTAAGTTTTTATAAGATCCCACAAACATTACTGCTACACCTAAAATTATATTAACAAGATTAAATAAAGTAAAAAAATTATCAAAAATTATATTTGAAATACTCTTTGTTTTAACATTCATATCTTTATTATCTAATTGTTCTTCGATTCTTGATTCAACTTGTTTACTTGTTAAACCAATATTTATATCTGGATTAAACCTCATATAATCACCATATATATTATACACCATTTTTAAAGAAAAAAAAATTAAAGTAAGAAAAAAGAGCTATTGCTCTTTATTCAACTACTACAAGTGAATTTGCATCAGAAGTTGCTGTAAATCCAGTCACTGTATTACCTGTAAATTTAACTGAACCGGCTACACCAGTAGCGCTAGCATGAATATGATAAAGTTTATTACTATCATTGATAGTTCCACCTGCAATATCATTTTGTTGAACATTTAAAACATGTTCTCCAAATACTGCTGTTGATGATACATAAACAAACATATCAGTGTCACCATTCAAATTAACATTATTATTTGAAATAGTAATATCATTTGCTAATCCTACTACTTCGAACACATGACCAACTGTTCCTGATACAGTAATTGTATTGTTAGATGCCCCAGTTTTTAAATCATTAAATAGGTTTATAACATTACCATTAAAGTTCATTGTATTATTTTCAACAGTACCTGCATATGAGAATGCCCATTTAGTATTTGCATTAACAGTAATAGTATTATCAGAAACTAAAGGAGTTGCAAAGAATAAATTTAACCCTTCAGTTGTATCTGTTGAAGTATACTCAATATTATTATTTAAAACTTGTAATTTTTTTCCTTGAAATAAATTAACATTTATTCCTGTAGCCATTATATTAGTATCTTTAAATTCTATTTCATTACCTGTTAATTTAACAACAGCACTATCACTACTATAAATGAATGCTGTTCTTGCATTTAGTACAAATGAATTATTTTTAATTTCTATATTAGTTGAAGTAGACGCTACACTAATAAGTGATGTATAACCATTATTTTCCGTTTCTTGACTAACAACATTCAAGTTTTGTAAAACTAAATTATTTGAATTGTCAAAAACAATAACATTAGAATCACTACCTTTAACGAAATCATTATCAATAAGTAATGTAGCATTATTACCTTCAATAACTTTATCACTAGTGCTAATGCTTAAACGTGCTCCTAATTTATAAGTTTTATTTTCTTCAAAAGCTACTATACCATAATCTGATTTAATAGCATTTCTGATTGCATTTGTATCATCAGTAGTTCCGTCCCCTACTGCTCCAAACATAGCTACTGAAACAGTATCTAAATCACCTGCTTCTAAAATTGCAACTAGCCCATTATCTAATGTATGTGATACAAAACCATCTACAGAAATACTACCATCTGTATTATCAACTATATTGTAGTAGTATCCATTTACTTCTACTAAGTCTCCAGCTACTAAAGTAGAATCAGATTTCATAGTAGCAACATCTATAATCTCTTTATCAGCTTTTGCACACGAACCATTAATAACAATATCAGTACAAACTGATAAACAAGAATCTAAATCACTTTCTGTAACTGTAATTTCAGTTGCATTAAATCCTTTAACATAACATTTACCATCTTGATAAATTTGCATATTAACTTTACCATCACTAGTAATATTAATATTTCCATTTTCTGGTTTTTCTCCAGTAAATTGAAGGTGTTCATAGATATTTGTACTACCATCAAATTCCATATTTGAATCAGTAGTTAATCCTAATTGTTCAATAACATAAGCTTGTTCTGCAGCTTTTAAAACCAACTGAGCCTCTGACATATTTGCTGAATCTCTAGCATCATCTATAACGTTTAAAATCAGTGGTGTTGCAATTAATGCTACTATAGCTAGAATTATTATCACCGCCAACAATTCTATGAGTGTAAATCCGTATTTTTTCATAATCATCTCCCTATTCTATTACAATACTCTATAAAATTGTATCAAACAAAAAAACTGATGTCAATACAATCTAATTAAAAAAAATTATTTCAAATTTATTTTTTTAAACAACAATCTGCGATGCTTTGTTTACAAATAAAAAACTACACAAATTGTGTAGTTAAAATATTTATTCAAACACTACTGTTCCATTTCCAGTGTTATCAAGACCAGCTCTATATCCTATATTATTGTTAATATAACGAATAGCTCCAAAAACTCCATCTGCAAAATTAACTAAGTACTGTCTTCCCATAGTAGCTAAATTAGCTCCTGTTAATGTATTTCCATCAATTAACATACTATAACCATTTAAATAAGCTGAACTAGTTGTCATTAAGAATGCTGGATTAGTAGCTGGTACATTTGTAATAGCATCATAATTAGAAATAATTCTATTTTCTCTAATAGTTACATCATTAATAAATGTATGCGTTTGGAATACAAATATATGAGTAGAATTATCATTAAATGTTATATTGTTATTCGATACTTCTTTAAGAGAATTTAAAAATCCTTGTTTAGTTGTACCATTTACAGTTATAACATTATTAGTAACCGTACCTGCATTTACAAATAAATTTTCAACATTGGCATTTATAGTGATTTCGTTATCAAATACTCTAGTTTCTAAAGCATTATATGTTCCAAAAGATTCTGATGCAAAAGTCATTACAGACAATTTTTCTGTTGCAGCTGACTCAGTATCATTATTATAAACTATTGTATTCCCAGAAACCTCACTAATCGTTCCTTGAATAACATGATTAACAGTTGTATTAGTAGAATCTTTAAAACTATGATTAAATTCAAGATAATTATTTTTAACAACTACATTTTCAGCTTCTGCTGCATAAATTAATCTATAAGAAGCATAAGCTATTACCGTATTTCCTTCAAATAATATATTACTAGTTTTGTCACCTTCTTTAGCACTAGTGCTTGATGAATAACCTAATGAAAACGCAGTAGGTGTTTCAACAACCTTATCATCATTCTCAACATCATGAAGAGTGATTTTATTATTTATAACTTGAATGTTTTCCATTTTTCCAAGGAAAATACCAATACTCTCATCATGAGTATTTTTTTCTAATGTGTTATTACTGAATATTAAATCACGGCACGGAACATCATCATATGAACCAAAATCCCTAACCCATATATTACCACCAGCATCTCCACTGTGCATAACAAGTAATTTATTATTATCAATTAGCACATCTTCCCATGCATAATATAAATCTAAATTAGTATATTCTTTTCTACCACCTTCAGCAGTAAATTTTGGAGCTGTATCAAAAACTAAAAACTCACTATTTGTGATGTCAACTCCAGTTGTTCTTCTAATACCAAGTTGAATCTTATATTCAACATCTTCAGTTTCTCTAGCTTCCATTTTAATATTATCTATTGCTATATTAGTTGATCTATCAAACAAGATAGCCCATTCTCTATAATTGTTATTACTTTCTATCCATAAAGCTTCAAAACTATTATCTGTATAAATGGTTGCTCCATTACCATTTATAGTAACATTGCTAGCTGAATCTACAGATAAAGTTTTATCTAATCTATATTCTTTAGTTGAATCTAAATTAACTATAGAAGCACCAGATTTCAAAGCTCTTAATAAGGCATCCGAAAACCCAGTAGCCCCATCAGCACTAGCTCCAAATTGTTCAGGAGTAACTTCATTTTTATCTCCTTTTTCTAAAGTTGCATATTTACCATTACCAAGATCAATAATATTATAACCATCTACACTAGAACTAACACTATCTACGATATTATAATATCCATTTGTAGATTCATTTTTAACAAGTTCTCCAACAGCCATATTTTTCATTTCTTCAGTATTAGCTACAGTACTATCAACAGTTTGGCATACCCCACCAACAATAACTGTAGTACATATATTTGAACTATCAGGTAAACATTCCTCTAACGTACTGTTATTAGAACTGATTTCTGAATCTTCAAATCCTTTAACATAACACTTACCATCTTGATAAATTTTCAAACTGATATCACCATCTGGTTCTACTATAACAGACCCTTCTTCTGGTTTCTCACCATTAACATCTAACTGGTCGTAAATATCTAAACTACCATCAAATTTACTATTCATTGGATTATCAGAATCTAAACTACTAACCATATATAATTGTTCTACTGCTTTTAAAATCATGTTAGCCTCTGACATGTTTGCTGATTCTCTTGAATCGTCTATAACATTTAAAATCAAAGGTGTTGCAATTAAAGCTACTATAGCTAATATAATAATTACAGCTAGTAGTTCAATTAAAGTAAATCCATTTTTAATTTGTTTCATTTTTTCCCTCACATTCTACTGTTCTACTATAATAGAATATCAAATGAAAATGCCAAAGTCAATTATAATCAAAAAAAAAGAACAATTATGCTCTTGAATCGTACTTACCTGTACTAGTAGAAACAACGACTTTCTCACCTGTTTCAATAAATAAAGGTACCTTAACAGTTAAATTATTTTCTAATACTGCTTCTTTTTGAGCATTATTAGTAGTATTTCCTTTAACCGCTGGTTCAGTAGATATTACTTCATATGTAACTTTTTCTGGTAAAACCATACCTAAGATTTCACCTTCATAAAAACTGATTTCAACATCTAAACTTTCTTTTAAATATTTATAATCTTCTCCCAGTTGTTTTTTATCTAATTCCATTTGTTCATATGTTTCCATATTCATGAAATTACATAAATCCCCAGTTTCATACAAAAATTGCATTTGTTGTTTATCAATCATTGCTTTTTCTAATTTAATATTTGTATTAAAAGTTTTTTCAATAGTTGATCCAGTTCTTAAATTTTTAAGTTTAGTTTTTAAAAATGCACTACCCTTACCAGGTTTTACATGTAAAAACTCTAATACTTGGTATATATTCCCTTCAAAAACAAAAGTAACTCCGTTTTTTATATCATTGATATTAAACATAAATTATCTCCTTATTTTTTTTCTTTATGAGCTGTAGTTTTTCTACAAGTATTACAATACTTATTGATTTCTATACGATCAGTAGTATTTTTTTTGTTTTTTTCTGAACGATAATTTTCATTTTTACACTCAGTACATTGTAAAGTTATGCCTTGTCTAGCTTCGCCTTTTTTTGCCATAATTTCCCTCCTTAACAAATAACTTATA
>CAYJEP010000017.1:0-1141 GCA_964369555.1 uncultured Muribaculaceae bacterium
ATTATCAGTACTTAATAAGTATAGCCCTTTATCTGTAACTTCCAGTTTAATACAATTAAGAATAGGTTTTAATTTCTTACTTGATTTTCCTTTTATTACATAATTTAATTGTTTTAATAACACATCTTTTTTTATCTTAATGTTCATTTTAATCGTCTCCTTTTATATTATTATTATATATATTATTATTATTATAGGCTGTGGATAATGTGGATAACTCAATATATCGTTGAAATATATACATTATTTCCCAAGAATTATACACATAATTATCCACAGTTATCCACAATTTATACTAGTTATCCACATTTAGCCATGGAAGCTGTTTTACAATTTTATCAATTTCTACTGTTAAAGAGTCATCCTTTAAAATTTCTTTTTTAATCTTATCAACAGCATGCATTACTGTAGTATGATCTTTACCACCAAATTCTGAACCTATTTTTGGTAAAGACTCATTTAAATAAATTCTACAGACATACATTGCTAATTGTCGAGGAATAGAAAATTGATTACTTCGTTTTTTACTTTTCAAATCTTCAACTGTAACATTAAAGTTTTGTGCAATAACTTGTTGTATTTGTTCTATTTTATTTTTAGCTATATAAGATTTTCCAAAATAATCTTTTAATGCTTCAGCAGCTAACTCCAATGTTATATTTGAACCATTCATAATAGTAGAATAGGCAATAACTCTAGTTATAGCTCCTTCTAATTTACGAATATCACTTTTACAGTTGTTAGCTATATATTCTTTTACTTCATCAGTAAAGAAATCTTCCATTTTATGAGATATTATTCGATTTGAAATAATATCCATTCTTAATTGAAATTCTGGTGGATGTATATCTACAATTAATCCCCAAACAAATCGAGTTCTTAGTCTATCTTCTAGTTTTTTTAAATCATCAGGTGATTTATCAGAAGATATAATTATTTGTTTATTGTTAGTATGTAACTCATTAAAAGTATTGAAAAATTCTTGTTGTGTTTTTAATTTCATTTCAAGATATTGTATATCATCTATCATTAATACATCAACATCACGATATTTTCTTTTAAACGCTTCAACTAAATCAAAATTACTTTCATTGTTGTTTTTTTTATAAATTTCTAAATAATCATTAACAAAAGTATCTGT
>CAYJEP010000017.1:1151-3318 GCA_964369555.1 uncultured Muribaculaceae bacterium
TGTAACATATAATACTTTTTTTTGGCTATTTTCTTTTATATAGTTCCCAATTGCTTGCATTAAATGAGTTTTACCGAGTCCACTATTCCCATAAATAAATAAAGGATTATACATAGTTCCTGGTTGTTCAGCTACTGCAAGTGCGGTTGCTTTAGCAAATTTGTTACTACTTCCTGTAATAAATGTTTCAAAAGTGAATTTAGGATCTAAATTTGAATTAAATAATTTATTTTCAGGCACTCCTATTTCGTCTATATCTATTATAGAAGTGTTATTAATATCATCTTCTGTAACATAATCGAATTTAAAAATAGAACCTGTTACATCAGTAAATATTTTTTCAATTAAATCGTTATAGTTCTCTTTTAAATGTTTTTTATATAAAGGCATTGGAACAAGTATTTTCGCATATTCTTCGGTTAACTCTAGTAGTTTTGTTTCAGAAAACCACATGTCATACAATACTGGAGTTAGTTCTTCTTTAATTTTAATTAAAAATGAATCCCATATTACATTAATATCCACAGTACACCTCCAAATCACATCTATAAAGATATTGTACATTATTTCTATATAAAAAGCTATAAAAAATTAAAAACATTAAAAATTTGTTACAAAATAAGTATTTCCCAAGTTATCCACTTTTTAATAAATGTTCGTGTGGATAAGTTTGTGGGTAAAAAATATTAAAAAAAGTTATCCACTCGTTATCCACAAGCTTCTTATTTTGATAAATATAGATTTTTCGTGTTATCCACAGGTATGTGGATAACTTTAATGTGGATTAAATAATATGTTGATAACTTATCCACATTCGTGTGGATAACTTTCTATAATTTTATGAACGTAGTTAAAAAAGATAAAAAAAGATAAAAAATGTTTGACAAATGACCTTTTTATCTATATAATTAATAAAGCAAACGCGAATATGGAGGTGTCTGATGAAAAGAACTTATCAACCTAATAATAGAAAAAGAAGTAAAAAAATGGGATTTTTTGCTCGTATGAAAACTAAAATGATAACTAATCGTCGTCGTAAAGGCCGTAAAGTTTTATCTCATTAAAATACCACTGCTTACAGTGGTGTTTTTAGTAAAGGAGTTTATATGAAAAAGGAACATATTTTAAAAAGTAATGAAGAGTTTCAAAGAATAATTAAAAGTTATAGACCATATAAATATAATGACTTTATATTATATATTGAAAAAACAAAATCCAGTAGTTATTTTTTTGGGTTTTCAGTTGGTAAAAAAATTGGAAACGCTGTAACAAGAAATAAAATAAAAAGACAATTAAAAAGCATAGTATCTAAAAAAGACTATCAATCTGGATTTAATTGTATTATAATAGTAGGTAGAGGTATTTTAGATAAAGATTATCAATCTATTGAAACATCATTACTGAAATCCTTTAAAATAAATAATTTACTAAAAGGAGAAATTAATGAATAAAATAAGTAAAATAATAATAGGATCTTTAGTACTACTAACTTTATCTGGGTGTACTGATTATAAAAAAATAGATAAAGAATATATAACTGATCCTGACACAGATATAAGAGTGGTTGAAAATATTACTTGTAAAACCGAACAATTAGAAAAAGATTATCAAGAATTAAAAGATATTGAAACTACTAAATTAATGGATAAATTAAATAGTAATGAAATTACTAAGGAACAATATGATACAAAACTAAATGAGGTAAATGAAGCCTTTAATATTGATGATGTTGTTAGCTGTTCAGAGTTTAGTGTATTAGATGGAAAAAATTCTCTATGGGAAACATTATTTGTAAAACCATTATCATGGATATTATTACAAATTGGGGAATTTACTTCAAATTACGCAATAGCTATTATAGCAGTTACGGCTTTAATTAGATTAGCTTTATTCCCGATTACTAAAAAAACAGCTATGCAATCTGAAAATATGGCTGCTGCAAAAAATAAGTTAACTAAATTAGAAGAAAAATATAGAAATAAAACTGACCGAGATGCTCAGATGATGAAAACACAAGAAATGATGAAAATTTATAAAGAATATAATATAAATCCTATGTCAGGCTGTTTATATGCCTTTATACAAATTCCATTATTCTTCGCATTTTATGAAGCTTTATATAGAACACCAGTTATATTTGAAGAATCATTCTTAGGACTTAACTTAG
>CAYJEP010000017.1:3328-9258 GCA_964369555.1 uncultured Muribaculaceae bacterium
CATGGACTGCATTTTCGATTGGACAATGGTATTATATAATAATTCCTATTTTAGTAGTAGTTGCAACATACTTCTCATTTAAATTAAATAAAACAACAAATCCAGTTGGAGCTCAAGCTGATCAAATGAAAATGATGATGAAGATAAGTGTTGGTATGATATCAATCGCATCATTCAGTGTATACACAGCTATTGCAATATATTGGATTACAAATAGTTCATTTACAATTATTCAAAACTTAATTGTTAAAAAGGAGAAAAAAAATGCTGACATCTTATAAAATAGAAGCAAAAACTCAAGATGAATTAAATGAAAAAATAAAATCACAATTTAATTGTGAAGATGAACAATATTTTACTTACGAAATAGAAGAAGTAAAAGGATTATTTAAAAATAAAAGTATTAAAGCAGATGTAATTTTAAAAAATGAAGTTATTGCTTATTGTAAGGAATTTTTCAAAAAGATGGCCGATTTAATGAATATTGAAATTAATTCTGAAATTAATTTTCATGATAATCAATTAAAGATTGTTTTGGCTTCATCACATAATAATGTTTTAATTGGAAAAGATGGAAAAACTTTAACTTCAATGATGGTAATATTAAAACATAGTTTAGAATGCGCTAAATATGGAATGTTTTTAGATTTAGATGTGCAAAACTATAAACATAAAAAAATTAAAAGATTAGAAAAAGAAATCAAAAATATTTGTAAAGAAGTATTAATAACTAAAAGTGAAGTGAAGCTTGATCCGATGAATTCATATGAAAGAAGAATGGTTCATACAATTGCTACAACTTTTGAAAAATTAAAAACTGAAAGTTTTGGAGAAAAAGAAGAAAGATATACTATAATCAAATATGTTGATTAGATATCTTTTTTTAATAAAGGAGGAAAATTATGAATGATACAATTACTTCAATCTCAACTGCACTTGGTGTGGGTGCGATTTCTATTATTAGAGTAACAGGTAAAGAGAGTATAGAAATAGTAAATAAGATTACTAAATCAAAAAATTTAATTAATGTTTTATCACATACTATAAACTATGATTATATTATTTCAGATAATGAAATCATAGATGAAGTATTAATATCAGTTATGAGAGCCCCAAAAACTTTTACTGTGGAGGATGTAGTTGAAATAAATTGCCACGGTGGAATTGCAACAACTAATAAAATACTAGAATTACTATTAGTTAATGGTTGTCGTTTAGCAGAACCTGGTGAATTTGCTAAAAGAGCATTTTTAAATGGTAGAATTGATTTAATTGAAGCTGAAGGTATTATGAATATTATTGAGTCTCAAACAGAAACTAAAAGAAAAATGGCTATTAATCAACTAAGTGGACAAACATCTAAGTTAATCAAAAACTTAAGAGAAAAAATTCTAGATATAAGAGCTAATATAGCAGTTAATATTGATTACCCTGAGTATGATGATATTGAAGAAGTTACAAATAAATCAATAATTAACAAAATGACTAATATAATTGATGAAATTAAAATGATAATTAAAAAAAGTGAAAATGAAAAAATAGTTAAAGAAGGAATTAATGTAGCTTTAATCGGAAAACCTAATGTTGGTAAAAGTAGTTTACTTAATAGTTTAATCGAACAAAATAAAGCTATTGTAACAGATATTCCAGGTACAACTCGTGATTTTGTTGAAGGTAGTATAAATATTGATGGTATTTTATTAAATATTATTGATACAGCAGGTATTAGAGAAACTTCTGATATAGTTGAAAAAATAGGCGTTAATAAAAGCTTACAATTAATAGAAGAAAGTGATTTAGTTTTATATTTGTTAAATAATAACGAAGAATTAACTGAAGAAGATGAAACAATATTAAATCAGATTAAAAATACTAATCATATAATTGTAGTAAATAAGAACGATTTAGATAGAAAACTAAAAAAAATAGATAATGCTATATATATAAGTGCTCTTAATAATGATGGTATAGATGATTTAAAATTGAAAATTAAGGAAATATTTAATTTAGAGTTAATAGAAACAGAAAAATTAGATGATTTATTAAATGCTAGAGCAGTTGCTCATTTAAAAACATCATTAAAGAGTTTAAGTGATGTAATAATTGCTATTAGAGATGATATGCCAATTGATATGATTGATATTGATTTAAAATCCGCATGGGAAATACTGGGTTTAATTACTGGTGAATCTTATGAAAATGAGTTTATAGATCAAATGTTTAGTAAATTTTGTTTAGGAAAGTAGGTGAAGTATGAAATATGATGTTATAGTAGTAGGAGGTGGACATGCTGGTTGTGAGGCATGTTTAGCTACAGCTAAAAATAATAAGAAAACTTTATTAATAACTGGTAGAATTGGAAATATAGCTAATCTACCTTGTAATCCATCTATTGGAGGCTCTGCTAAAGGAATTGTAGTTAGAGAAATCGATGCTTTAGGTGGAATAATGGGTAAAGTGGCAGATGAAACAAAAATTCAAATAAAATTACTTAATTTTGCTAAGGGTCCAGCTGTTCAAGCTCTTCGAGCTCAAATAGATAAGTTAGAGTACCCTAAAAAAATGGTTGAAATATTAAGTAATCAAGATAATTTAGATATAAAAGAAGCCATAGTAGAAGATTTAATAATAGAAAAAGAAAAAGTAAATGGTGTGGTTTTAGAAGATGGTACAAAAATTATGGCTGATGCTGTAATATTAACAACTGGAACATATTTGAAATCAGATATTTTAATTGGTGATACTCGTACAAGAAAAGGTCCAAATGATGAACAACCAAGTAATTTATTGTCAGATAATCTAAAAAAATATGGATTTAAGATAATTAGATTAAAAACTGGAACTCCTCCTAGAATAGAAAAAAATTCAATTGATTTCACTCAATCTAGGATTGAAAATGGTGATGAAGTAGCTAGATATTTTAGTTTTGATGATTGTGAAGCATATGATATTAATAATCAAGAACCATGTCATTTGATATATACTACCCCACTAACACATAAAATAATAAATGAAAATTTAAATAAATCTAGTATGTATGGTGGTTTGGATGATATAGAAAGTGTTGGTCCAAGATATTGCCCTTCTATTGAAGATAAAATAGTAAGATTTA
Source organism: uncultured Muribaculaceae bacterium (assembly GCA_964369555.1). GTDB lineage: Bacteria > Bacillota_I > Bacilli_A > RF39 > UBA660 > Faecisoma. The sequence goes on from CAYJEP010000017.1 coordinate 6,441, forward strand.
AAGAAAAAGAAAGACATCAGCTGTTTTTAGAGCCTGAAAGTAGATACTATAACGATATATATATTCAAGGATTTTCAACTTCAATGCCTAAAGATGTACAAGAATTGATGGTTAAATCCCTACCTGGATTAGAAAATGCCATTATTAACAAATATGCTTACGCAATTGAATATGATGCTATCTACCCTACTCAACTTAACCAGAGTCTAGAAACTAAAATTATTCAAAATTTATTTACAGCTGGTCAAATTAATGGTACGAGTGGATATGAAGAGGCAGCTTGCCAAGGTTTAATGGCAGGTATAAATGCAGTTTTAAAATTAGATAACAAGGAACCATTTATTTTAAAAAGAAATGAAGCTTATATAGGTGTTTTAATTGATGATTTAGTGACAAAAGGTGTTAGAGATCCTTATAGATTATTAACATCAAGAGCTGAGTATAGACTTTTATTAAGACATGACAACGCTGATATTAGGCTTAGAAAATATGGATTTGATTATGGACTTATTTCTAATGCAGTAAATGATATATTTAATAAAAAACTTTTTGATATTCAAAATTTAACTGATAAGTTAAAAACTACTAAACTAACACCTTCGCATAATGAATATTTAAGTAGGTTAAATTCTACTTTGTTAAAAGATGGAATTACTTTATTCGATTTATTGAAACGTCCTGAAATAGAAATTAAAGATATTATTCAATTTATAGATGAAGATTTTTCTTTAGATGTAATGATGCAAGTACAATTAATGATTAAATATGAAGGTTACATTAAAAAAGCTAATTTAGAAGCAAAAAAATTAATTGATTTAGAAAATAAAAAAATACCTGAAAATATTAATTATAATGATATACCTAATTTAGCGAGCGAAGCAAAACAAAAATTGAGTGAGGTACGCCCTACTTCTATTGGCCAAGCTATTAGAATAAGTGGAGTTAACCCTGTTGATATTTCTTTACTAAGTGTGTATTTAAAAAAGGTTGGAAAATATGACTGAAAATGAATTTGTATTAGAACTAGAAAAAATAAATATAGTTATTAACGATAAACAATTAAAGCAATTAGACAAATATTATAATCTCTTAGTTGAATGGAACAAAGTTATGAATTTAACTGGAATAACTGAAAAAAAAGATGTTTATTTAAAACATTTTTATGATAGTTTAACTATTTTTAAAGCGATTGATTTAAATAATTATCACACATTGTGTGATATAGGTACAGGAGCTGGATTTCCTGGACTAGTTATAAAAATACTGTTTCCACACTTAAATATTACTTTGGTTGACTCTTTAAATAAAAGAATTAATTTTTTAAATGAGGTAATAGATAAATTATCTTTAGAAAATATTATAGCTATTCACAGTCGTGTTGAGGAATATCAATTAAAAAATCACTTTGATATTGTTACATGTAGAGCTGTTTCTCATTTAAGAACTATCTTAGAATACTCGATTCCACTGGTAAAGGTAAATGGATATTTTGTTCCTTTAAAAGCAACGCTTACTAATGAATTAGAAGAAAGTAAAAATGCTATGAATAAATTATTTTGTAAGCTTGAAAATGTAATAGAATTTGATTTACCTTTTGAGAAAAGTATTAGAAATATATTAGTTATTAAAAAAGAAAAACATAATAAATTATTTCCTAGGAAATACTCTGAAATTATCAAAAAACCTTTGTAGTTTATGGTAATTTCTTTTTTTATACTGTAAAATAAATTTTATTTCCCAAAAAAATATTGCATTATTTCCCAAAATATAGTATTATTATTAATGTAGAGGAATAGAAAGGGGAAATTTTTTGTGCAAGCGAATAAAGAAATATTTGAATTAAATGTTAAAGATATATTGCCAAATAGATTTCAACCTCGTATAACTTTTGATGAAACATCGATCCAAGAATTGGCGCAGTCAATCAAGAAGTTTGGGGTAATTCAACCAATTGTAGTTAGAAGAATTGGTGATAAATTTGAAATAATAGCAGGAGAAAGAAGATATAAAGCAAGTGTTCTTGCTGGTAAAACAACAATTCCAGCTATAATATATGAACTTACTGATAATGAAAGTGTTGAAATAGCTTTATTAGAAAATATTCAACGTGAAGACTTAACACCTATTGAAAAAGCTATATCTTATAAGAAAATATTAGATATTAACTTTTATAGTCAAGAAGATTTAGCGCAAAAAATTGGTAAATCCCAATCTACAATCGCTAATACTTTAAGATTACTATCATTAAGTGATGAAGTACAAGAAGCTTTATTAAAGTCAGAAATATCAGAAAGGCATGCTAGATCATTACTTAAAGTTAAAAATGAATCAAAACAAAACGACCTTTTGAAAAGAATAATTAAGGAAAGACTAACTGTAAGAAAGTTAGACGAGGAAATTAAAAATATGGAATTTTTCGATAATAACAAGGTTGTTGAAATACCTTCAGATACAAATAATACTTTTGTAAATATAGAAAATATTGAAGCTACAGCTCAAGATATAGTGCAACCAGAAAAAGCAGCGCCAAATATGAACTCATTATTACAACCAACTAATAATGCTCCACAAACTGAAAATTTTTATAATTTCTTTAATTATGAGCAAACTCCAGTAGCAGCACAAACTGAGGTTGTAACTCCACAAACTGAGCAAATCAATCCAACTGTTGAATATAATGCTACACCAGTTATGGAACCAGTGGCTACACCAAGTTTTGAATTTAATCCAGCACCAGCTGTAGAACCAGTAGCAGCACCAACTTTTGAATACAATCCAGAACCAGTAGTTGAACAACCAGCAGCACCAACTTTTGAAT
>CAYJEP010000017.1:9358-13286 GCA_964369555.1 uncultured Muribaculaceae bacterium
TTTGAATACAATCCAGAACCAGTAGTTGAACAACCAGCAGCACCAACTTTTGAATTCAATCCAGAACCAGCTGTTGTGCCTGATACAATGTCAGAGATTAAAACTGATATTCCAGTGTATCAAATTCCTAATGCTTATGCATATGAAGATACTACAGAAATACCAGTTACACCTGCGCCTGTACAACAACCATCTAAAGATATAAAAGAAGCGATTAATACTATTCGTACAGCAGTTAAATCTCTACAAGGAATGGGATTTAATGTAGATGTAGAAGAAATAGATTTTGAAGATATATACCAAGTCATTATTAAGGTTGAAAAAGATTAAAATAAAAAGTTAATAGAATAATATCTATTAATTTTTTTACTATAATTTAGTTATGTATGTTTAATAAATCTATAAAAGGAATGGAGTATTGGAAATATGTTTAATGACTTATCTAATGAAGAAGATATAAATATTGGTGTGCATGCATTTATATTAAATAATAATAATGAAATTTTGTTATCAGAAAGATTAAAAGCAGTTGAATATGGCTCTTTTAGTTTGCCGGCTGGACATGTACAAAAGGGTGAAACTATAGAAGCAGCTATTATTAGAGAGATGAAAGAAGAATTAGGTATTAACATAATTGATAAAGATTTAAAAGTAGTTTGCGTAGCTAAGAATGATGTATATGTGAACTTTGGTATTTTAATACAAAAATATGAAGGAAAGATTAAAAATAATGAGTTAGACAAAGTAGGAATATTAAACTATTATAGTTTGGGTTCTTTACCTAATTTATTTAGTGGTTCAAAAGGCTTGATAGAGTTATATAAAAATAAGGAATTTTATAACAGCAGTTTTAATTCTTAAAAAAAGATTTGATAGAAACTAATTTATCAGATTTTATTTACTTAATGGAGGAATTTTAGTGGGAATTACCAACTTTATTTCAATAAAGTATAACTCTAACAGTTAGTTAAAGGGGTAAATGCAACTTTTGATAAACCTTTATAAAATATAAGATAAAATTTAGAAATAATAATAATTTTAAAAAAGGGTGAGAATAATGAAAAAAATAAAAGAAATGTTACCATATCTTATTGTTAATGTCATTGCATTTTATTTTATACCTATAATTATTAAAGATACTGGCACAGCAATGGTAGTCATGCTAATTTTATTACCGTTGATATGTTTATTAACCTCATTAATTTATGGTATGAAAAATTCGTTTAATATACTTTATGTAATACTTGTTGCACTTTTATTTGCACCAACTATATTTATTTATTATAATTCAACAGCTTCAGTTTACATCTTAGGATATGGATTTGTAGCACTTGTTGGAAATTTGGTTGGAAAAATTTTTTATAAGAAAAACAAATAAATTTAGGATATTAAAAGTTTATATAACCAATGTTGAAATATTAAGTAATATTAATAGTGGAGGTAAAAATGGCAAGTAGTGTTAGTTATATAGAATTTTTGTGTGAACAAATTAGTGAAATAGGCGAAGTTAGATATAAAAAAATGTTTGGAGAATATATGGTTTATTTAAACAGTAAACCTATACTTTTAGTATGCAATGATACTGTGTTTGTAAAAATAAAGGATGAAACAACAAAATTATTAAGTAATGCTGAGATTGGAACACCTTATAAAGGTGCAAAGGAGCATTATATATTAGATATTGAAAATAGAGAGTTAAGTCAAAAATTAGCTAAAGTTTTGGAAAGAACAACTTCATTACCAAAATCTAGAAAAAACAATAAAAAAATTGATAGAAAGTAATCTATCAATTTTTATTTACTTAAGGCAGTTTTAATTGAAGTTTCTAACTTCCTTTAAATAGAGTATAACTCAAATATTTTGTGATTGCAATATATTTATATTCTTTTTTTTACATACTGAGGAACTTTAGCGATATCAACATATATGCCGTTTAATAAATCAATTTCATTAGATTTATATTCACCTTTATTTAATAATCTTTTAAACATCCAATCATATGTTGTGAATTTATATTCATATACTCTTTTAGAATATATAGATATTCCATCATTTTCTGTATTATGAAATAACTTTTCTCTATCATTAGCAAAAACATATTCAAGTTTGAATATATTTTCTAAACTCTTTATATAAGGAGTAATTGTTAATACAGTTGGAAACATTTCAATATTTAGTTTATTATTATGATTAGGTAAATTATAATATATATCTATTAAAGCTTTCTCACAAATTAAAAAATCACATATAGGAACAATAATATTCAACTTACTTTTAATGAATTTATCAATATACTTTAAATCATTTTTATTAACTCTAGATAATATTACTGAGAAATTTTCATATATAATTTTTTCAGAGTGTATATCAGTTTTTGAAAAATTATCATGCATTAATGATAAAGTGATAACTGGAATACCATTAGCATCATAATGAATTTCTTTAAAACAATATATGAAACTCATTAATTCATATAATTTTCTTATATAGTCATTTCTAGTTCTTTCAATATCAATTAGTCTTTTTATTGTGATAAGACCTTCATTTTCTGGAACAAATCCACTCATCAAACATTCTTTTGAATAATCAGGATAGGAAAATGAATCATATTTTGGATTTGAGAAAGTATCAAATAAAATTTCTTTATTAAATTTGTGCATAATATAACTCCTTTGTAAAAAATATTATAACATAAAACATAAAAAAAGCTAATAGAAATTAATCTATCAACTTTTACTTTCTTAATGGGGCAGTTTTAGTTGAAGTTGCTAACTTCCTTTAAATAGAGTATAACTCTAATATTTTGTGAATGCAATAGGTGTTGCAATGATATATGTAAATGGTAAAACGACAAAAAAAGTGTTATAATTATTTTATAAAGATTATTTATATAATAGGAGGAATTATGAAAAAATCAAAAATATTAAAAATAACATTAGTAATAATAGGAACTATATTAGTATTGATAATAGGATTGTTTGCAATTGATTATTTTAGATTAAGAAATACAACTGATTATAATGTAAGACCAATTATTACATTTCGAGAAACAAAAACTGATACGACGATGAAATATAATTCATTAGGATATACAATATATTATAATTTAGGAAGTGATAAAAAGACTATTGAGTCAGTTAGATTTGAAATATTTAATATAATATTTACTGAATATAGTGAACTAGAAAAAGATAAAGAAGATGATGTTGAAAACCAAGATGTTGATGACAACACATTGGAATCAATAAATTGGAACTATGTTACAGAGAATGGTATTACAGATGAAATGGCATTTTTAGAAGATATAACGGAGGAAAGTTTTAATGCAATTGGAACTAATTTGCAGTCGCTAGTAGACGAGATTGCAGAAAAGGAAAGAGAAGATCCTAATTTCATTATTGAAGGAAAATGGTTTGACTATTTTAAAAATGATGAAAGATATCATAATGTTTTAGATATGAAGGGAAAAGCTTTGAAACCATTATATTTTATTATATACAAAAGCGAAAATCAAAGTTTGTATGAATATATTTGTAGTTTTGCTATGTATGATATATTGGACTTACAAAATTCGGATAATGACTTTTATTGGGCTACATCTAAAGAGTTTTTAACTGGACTTACAAATATTATTTTAGAAATAGATAATTAATGAGGTGATGTTATGAAATTAAAAGTATATAAGATGTTAACTATTTTCTTCAGCATTTTAACATTTATTGGTGCTGGGTATGTCATTGTTAATAATGGTGAGCCTAGTGCAGGTTTTTCTGTTATACCTATGCTTTTTGCTATCGCTTTTTCTACTAGTTATCGTAATGAAAAGAAAAAACAAAATAAGTAATAAAAAATAATAACTTTAAGAATTATTAAGAAATTAATAGTTCTTTTTTTATTTTTATTATCTTTTTGTAATAAACTACTTGAA
>CAYJEP010000018.1:0-11515 GCA_964369555.1 uncultured Muribaculaceae bacterium
TAACTTCTTCTTGTTGTTTTTTAGTTAATCTATTAAATCTAACAGCATATCCAGATACTCTTATTGTTAATAATGGATATTTTAAAGGATCATTCATAGCTTCAATTAATACTTCTCTATTTAAAACATTAACATTTAAATGATGAGCATTTTGTTTAAAGTAACCATCTAAAATACCTACTAAATTATCTATTTGTTCACTTTCAGTTTTACCTAATGCATTAGGGATAATTGAAAATGTATTAGAAATACCATCTTGGCAACAATCTTCATAATCTAATTTAGCTACTGAATTTAAACTAGCTAAGGCTCCTAATTCATCTCTACCGTGCATCGGATTAGCGCCAGGTGCGAATGCTTCACCTTTTTTTCTACCATCAGGAGTAGCTCCAGTTTTCTCACCATATACAACATTAGATGTAATAGTTAAAACAGATAATGTATGTTTCGCATCTCTATGTAACTTATGTTTAGTTAACTCACTGTAGAAAATTTCTAATAACTCTTTAGCAATACTATCTACTCTATCATCATCATTTCCATATTTAGGGAAATCTCCTGTAACTTCAAAATCAACCATTATAGAATCTTCGTAAACAGGTTTTACTTTAGCATATTTAATTGCTGATAATGAATCAGCTACAACAGATAACCCAGCTACTCCAAAAGCCATCAATCTTTCTACTTCTGTATTGTGTAGAGCCATTTGACCTCTTTCATAAGCATATTTATCATGCATAAAATGGATTATATTCATAGTATCAACATAACCTTTAGCAACTCTTGCTAAAACTTTTTTATAAGAACTCATAACTAAATCAAAATCTAAAACTTCATCAGTAATAGGTTCAAAGTTATCAAAAGCTTTAATTTTTAATACTTCATCCACACCACCATTTAAAGCATATAATAAACCTTTAGCTAAATTACATCTAGCTCCAAAATATTGCATTTGATGACCTAATCTCATCGCTGAAACACAACAAGCAATAGCGTAATCATCCCCATATAAAGGAATCATAATATCATCATTTTCAAATTGAATTGAAGCAGTTATGATAGATAACTTCGCACAATATTTTTTGAAGTTTAAAGGTAAGTTTAATGACCATAAAACTGTCATATTAGGTTCAGGAGCTGGACCTAAATTAGTTAAACTATGAAGTAATCTAAAACTTGTTTTAGTAACTAAACTTTTATCTTTAGTCATCCCACCAATAACAGCTGTTACCCAAGTAGGATCTCCTGAAAATAATGCATCATAATCTTTAGTTCTTAAATGACGAACTAATCTTAATTTAATTACAAAGTGATCCATTAATTCACAAGCTTCTTCTTCAGTTAATATTCCTAGTTTAAAATCTCTTTCAAAATAAATATCAAAGAAAGCATCTACTCTACCTAAACTCATGGCAGCTCCATTACTTTCTTTAACTGAAGCTAAATATCCAAAATAAGTCCATTGAATAGCTTCTTTACTAGTACTAGCAGGTTTAGATAAATCAAAACCATATGTTAAACCTAATTCTTTAATTTCATTTAAAGCTTTAATTTGTTCAGTTAACTCTTCTCTTAAAGTAATAACTTCATCAGTCATTTCAAAAGTTAAATTAGCTTTATCATTTTCTTTACATTCAATTAAATAATCAATACCATATAAAGCAATTCTTCTATAATCACCTATAATACGACCACGACCATAAGCATCTGGTAACCCTGTTAAGATACCTACTTTTCTCATAGTTAACATTTCTTTAGTATAAGCATCAAAAACCCCTTGATTATGAGTTTTACGATATTTAAACATAGTTTCTACTTCATCATCTAATGTATATCCATATTCTTTTAAAGAATTATGTAACATATTCATCCCACCAAAAGGATTTACTATTCTTTTTAATGGACTATCAGTTTGTAACCCTACAATCTTTTCTTTTTCTTTATCTATATATCCAGCACTATAATTACTAATACCAGCTACATTTTTAGTATCAATATCTAAAACACCTTTTTTAAGTTCTTCTTTTAATAAATCCTCACATTTATTCCAAATATCTTTAGTATCTTTAGTTGGAGTAGCTAAAAAACTATCATCTCCCACATATTCAGTATAATTATTTAAAATAAAATTATTAACATTAATTTCTTCTTGCCATAAACCCTTATTAAAATTTTCCCATTCTTTCATAAATTACCTCCATATAAATTATAACATAACATATAAATCAATAATGTTGCATTTGCAACAATTATAAATTTACATAAAATAAACTGTGTTTATATCACAGTTTATAAATTATTAAAATCCTCTATTTCTTAAAAATGCAGGAACATCATCTTCATCTTCTTCCACTACTGGTGGACGAACATAAGTTGGTTGTGGTTCTTCATTTTCTTCAAATCCTGTTGCAATAACTGTTACTATTAATTCATCATCCAAATTTTCGTTAATAACTGCTCCAAATATTGTATTAATATCTGTATTAGCATGTTCTCTAATAACTTCATTTGCTTCTTCTACTTCAAATAAAGTTAAATTAGAACCCCCGGTTACATTTATGATTGCATCCGTTGCTCCACTGATACTAGTTTCTAATAAAGGTGAAGATACTGCATTTAAAGCAGCAGTTCTAGCTCTACCTTCTCCAACACCCATACCAATACCAATTAAAGCTGAACCTCTATTTTCCATTACAGTTTTAACATCCGCAAAGTCTAAGTTAATCAATCCAGCTACAGCTATTAAATCACTAATTGATTGAACACCACTTCTTAAAACATTATCTGCTTCTTTAAATGATTCAACAAGTGGAGTTGATTTATCAACTATTTCTCTTAATCTATCATTAGGTATTACAATTAACGTATCTACATGACTTTTAAGTTCTTCTAAGCCAGCTAAAGCTTTCTTCATTCTTGGTGTTCCTTCAAAACTAAACGGTTTTGTAACAATACCAACAGTTAAAGCTCCCATACCTTGAGCGATAGAAGCAATTACAGGTGCAGCACCAGTTCCAGTTCCTCCACCCATTCCACAAGTAACGAAAACCATATCAGCACCTTTTAAAGCTTCTTCTATTTCAGCTTTTGATTCTAAAGCTGCTTCTTTCCCAATTTGAGGATTAGCTCCAGCACCTAATCCATTAGTTAATTCTGTTCCAATTTGTATTTTAATTGGAGCTTTAGAATTTTTTAAAACTTGTAAATCAGTATTAGCGACAATAAAATCTACACCTCTAACACCAGCTTCTATCATTCTATTAACAGCGTTATTACCTCCGCCACCTACACCAATTACCTTAATACTGGCTAATTGATCCATTTCTAATCCAAACATTTAAATCCTCCCTCATTCTCCGAAAAAATAATCAAATACCTTACCAAAAACTGAATCATTATTAGTTTTTCTAGGAGTTGATAAAATTTCCATTTCTTCCTCTGTAATCATTGTATACTCTTTATTCTTTAGTTTATTAACGAAATAAATTATACTACCTAAAGCAGATGAATATTTATTATTTCGTAACCCTATTAGGTTTATACACCCTATTATAGCACAAGTTCCTAGCTTTTCGCTACAAATATTATTAAAATTAACCATATTTGTTATTCCACCAGTAACATATATCGTACTAGGTTTATGACTTGTAAAGTTAGATAACTCATTATTTGCTAAAGTTAATATCTGATCTATTCGTGATGAGACAACTTCTGTTAGCTCCAATTGATTTATTTTTATTAATTCTCCCTGCTTATTTCTTACTTCCTTGATTTCACTTAAAGAAGCATTAGATTTATGAGCAAAAGCAAATTTTTCTTTTAACATTCTTGCTGTTGATATATCTACTTTATACATATAAGCAATATCTGAATCAACATTAATACTTCCTTTTGGAATTATTTCATGTTTAACAATTATCCCTTTATTAAATAAAGATACCTCTGTTTTTTCATGTCCTATATTTACAACTGCTGTAATTTCTTCTTCTGTTTCTTTAGTTTTATATGTAAATACATCCCCAATACAACCTAAGGAAATATCAACTACTTCTAAATTTAGAGAATTAAGTAGACTAACTACTGAATAAATATTTTTTTTATGAGTAGCTGCCATTATAGCTCTAATAGATAATTTTTCTCCCGTTAGACCTACTGGTTCTTTAACTAGTTTTTCATCTAGTTTGTAATCAATTGGTATAACTGTTACAATTTCTTTTTGTTCATCTTTATTGTTACCAACTGCTTCTTTTATTACTTTAGTTATATCATTAACAGTTACTAATGATACATTTACTTCACCTTTAATCAAAACAAATTCAGAAAAATAACTAGGTACATTTGCAATAACTTTTTTAATCTTAAAATTAAGCATACCCTCTAATTCTCCTAAAGCTTTATGGAGTGACTTCTTAGCTTCATATATATCAGTTATTAATCCCTTTTTTATTCCTGATGATTTAACTGAAGTAGTAGCTAATAAATTATATCTACCACGATACAACTCACACACAACAATCTTAACACTGTCCGAACCCATATCGATACTGGTATAGATACTTCTCATTCTTTCACCTACTATTCATATTAATTATACATTATTTTTTTAAATTTTAAAATATATTTAGTCTAATATTTCAAAATTATTTCCATAATCTAAATAAAGGATACCATTTTCTTTTGGTAGCTTTGTCATTATAGATATATATAAATTCATTTTTTCAAAAGTATTTATATTTATATAAACGTAATTACCATCTGACATTGATAAATAAAACCTACTATCATCTATCTCATCAGGTACGAATTCTATTTCATTTATCCTACTTAAAATATCTTTATCTAGTTTACCAAGTTCAACTATCAACTCTTGATAACATTTATCTGTTACATAGTTTAAAACTGTTGGAACACTATATATGTAAGGAGTACTTGTCCCATCTTTTAAAATAGTGGTTTCATCGTATTCATAATAAAACAAAGGGTAATTTTCTTCTATTTCAATGTAAACTTTGGAAAACCACTTTTTGGTAACAGTCGCATCAATTATCAATTGACTTTCTTTTAAATTATCTTCTATCTTATTAGAACTATTAAATAATGTTTTAGGATAATCATCAATTAAAGCTAACTCTAATACATATTGCTCGTCTAATAAACTATCTCCTGTAACATAAATATTAGTAATTTTTAAATTTAAAAAATAATAAATACTATATGAAATTAAAAAAACAACAAACAACAACAATAAAACCCTTTTATATCTTACTCTTTTCATTAATCCCCTACTATTTCTTGTTCAACTTTTAAATCTATATCATATGTTTCTTTAACATCTTTTTTAATTTTTTCTATTAGTTTAACAACATCTTTTCCTGTTGCTTTATTATAGTTAATGATAAAATTAGCGTGTTTTTCACTAACTTTCGCACCACCAATTAGTTTTCCCTTATAACCTAAATCCTCAATTAATTTACCTGCAAAATTATTTTCTGGATTTCTAAATACACTTCCAGCACTCGGATATTCTAAAGGTTGAGATTCTAATCTTCTTTTTCTTCTTTCAGTAATTACATCTAGTATCGCTTTAGTATTACCTTTTTTCAAAATGAAAGTTGCCTCTAAGCATATATAATCTCGATTCTTTTGAAAAAAACTACTACGGTAGTGGAAATCAAGTTTTTTATTGTATAAAGTTTTAATTTCTAAATTTGGAGTTAAAACTTTAACTTTATTAACAACATATCCCATATCGGAATTATAAGCTCCAGCATTCATATAAATAGCACCACCAATAGTACCAGGTATACCAGAAGCAAATTCTAATCCTGTAAGCCCTAATTTAGCCACCTTCATACAAGTAGAAATCAAATTACTACCCGCACCAACAGTAACCATTCGATTTTTAACTTCAAATTTATCAAATTCTTTTAAACTAATCAGAACTCCATCATAATCAGTAGCAAAAATGATATTTGAACCTTTTCCTAAAATTTTATATTTTATATTTTTCTCTTTCAAATAGGAAATTAGTTTTTTTAAATTTTCAACACTATCAGGATAAACTAAATATTTTATGTTTCCATCTATTTTATAAGTATTATAATTAGACATTCTAACATCTTTATAAACTTTTCCAATTTTTAATTTTTTAATTTCTTTCATATTATTCCCTATCTACAAGTTTTAAAAGTTCATTATAAATCATTAAAGAACTATTTTTAATTTGTAATTTAGCTAAATTTTCCTTCATTAAATTAATTTTTGTTGTATCTTTCATTAATTCATCTATACATCTAACTAAAACATCTCCTTTTAAGTCTTTTTCTAAAACCATAACGGCTGCTTCTTTATTAACTAAATCTAAAGCATTTTTATATTGATGATTATTGGCAACATATGGACTTGGAATAATAATACTAGGTATTTCTAAAGAAATTATTTCGCTTAAAGTTGATGCACCAGCACGGGTAACCATAATATCTGCTTTTTTCATAATTCTAGTTAAATTATCAACATAAGGAACCACTTTAACGTTTCTAGGAAAGTTAATCTTACTGATTCTTTCATAATCATTATTGCCAGTTACAAATAAAATTTCATAGTTCTTTTCATTAAATAAACTCATTGTATTTACTAAAAAATCATTCACTTTACTCGCACCTAAAGAACCCATTACAAATAGTATTAAAGCTTTATTTTCACTTAAATTAAATTCACTTTTTAAAGCAGGTTTTTGTTTCTTAGCATCTTCACTACAAGGGTTCCCTGTTAAAATCGTTTTATGTGAAGGAAAATAACTTATACTACTATCAAACGACACTCCAATTTTATCAACAAAACTTGATAAATATAAATTAGATTTACCAGGTATAGTATTTTGTTCGTGTAAGAATGTTTTATATTTAAGTTTATGAGCCATTTTTAAAACTGGGACAGTAACATAACCACCAACACCAATAACAACATCAGGATCAAAGTCTTTTATTAATCGTTTACACTTTTTATTAGCTTTAATTAAAGCGTTAACAGTTTTAAAGTTTTTTAATAAATTTTTATTGAACCCATACATTTCAATTGATTCATAAGGAATCCCTTTATTAGGAACAATCTTGTGTTCCATTCTATCATGAGTTCCAATATATAAAATTTCACTTTTAGGTTCTTTTTCTTTTATTTTATTAATAATAGCTAAAGCTGGGTATATATGCCCACCAGTTCCACCAGCACTTATAATAACTTTCATTCTATCACCTTAATTCATTATACACTATAAGTATATGTTTTATCAACTTTATTGCTATATTTATATGGATATTACATGAAAAAACTACTTTGTTTCCAAAATAGCTTTTATTCTTCTTTTTTGATTTTAAACTTCCCTAATTCATTTGTATTGTTAACATGTGGTCCACCACATAATTCTTTTGAAACATCTTTAATATAATAAACTTTAACAACTTCAGGATATTTATCTATAAACATACATTCAGCTTTAGTATTTAAAGCTTCTTCTTTAGACATCTCTTTATAAGTAATTTCTAAACCATCTTTAATATATTTATTAACTAAATTCTCAACTTCATCTAATTGTTCTTTTGTTACTTTACAGTCATGAGAAAAATCAAATCTTGCTCTTTCTTCTGTTATATTAGAACCCATTTGATGAACATGTGAACCAAGTACTTCTTTTAAAGCAGCATTAAGTAAATGCGTAGCTGTGTGGTATTTAGTTATAATTTCTGTATTAGCAGCCATGCCACCTTTAAATTTAGTAGACATACCTGCTCTTGATTTCTCTTGGTGTTCGATAAATTTTAACTTAAATCCTTCGCTATCTACTTTAATATTTAATTCTAGTGCGAGTTCTTTAGTAAGTTCAATAGGAAAACCAAAAGTATCATAAAGTCTAAAAGCATTAGTAGCGTCAATCTCGTTAGTTTTACTTACAACTTTTTCAAATTCTTTTAATCCTTTTTCTAAGGTTCTATTAAATTTTTCTTTTTCCATTCTAATAACTTCAATTACAATATCTTTATTTCTAGCTAGTTCATCATAGTATTTAGAATACTTATCTATGATTAAATTAATTAATTCAACTTCAAAATCACTAGCTATATCTATTTCCAAATTTCTTGCATGACGAATCATTCTTCTAATTAATCTTCTTAAAATATAACCTTGATCAGTATTAGATGGTTTTATTAAAGCATCATCTGCTGAAATAAAAACAGCGGTTCTGATATGATCTGCAATAATACGCATACTTTTTTCATTACCATTATATTGTAAATTAGAAATTTCTTCAATTTTTTTAATCACATCAATCCAAATAGATGATAAATAATTATCATTAACACCTTCTAAAACTGAAGTTATTCTTTCTAATCCCATTCCAGTATCAACATTTTTATTTTCTAATTCTGTTATACCGTTTTCATCTTTATAAAATTCCATAAAAACATTATTCCATATTTCAACCCAATTATCATCACTAGGATCAAAAACTTTTGGAGTTTCATTATCACTTCTATAATAAAAGATTTCAGTATCCCCACCACAAGGCCCAGTCTCACCAGCAATCCAAAAATTATCTTCCCTACCTAAATAAGCTATTCTTTCTTCTTTTATTCCTAGTGATTTCCAAACGTTAGCTGAAACACAATCACGAGGTATTTCCGCATCACCTACAAAAACAGAAACAGCTAATTTATCTAAAGGAATATTTAAAACTTTAGTTAAAAATTCAAAACTATATTTGATGCTTTCTTCTTTAAAGTAATCTCCTAAACTCCAATTACCTAACATCTCAAAAAAAGTATGATGTGTAGTGTCCCCTATTTCATCTAAATCATTAGTTCTGATGCATTTTTGATAGTTAACCAATCTTTTTCCAAGAGGATGAACCTCACCCATTAAATAAGGTACTAAAGGTTGCATTCCTGCTGTATTAAATAAAACTGATGCATCATTTTCTGGAACAACAGGAGCAGATTTTATTAATTTATGATCTTTACTAATAAAAAAATCTATGTATAAATCTTTAACATTCATTTATATTCTCCTTTCTAAATTTAATAAGATTTTTAGTTAAATCATCGATATTTGAATCATTTGTTATAAAATAATCAGCATAAGCTATTGGACCACCTTTTTTTAAAGTTTCCAGTTCAGATATATCTCTTTTAACTGCATCCTCTTTGCTTAATGGCCTAATTTCACGTTTAGTTAATCTTTCATATCTAGTTTCTTTATTTGCAATAATAGCTAATAAAACTATTTCATTACTAAATTCCTCTGATAATATTTTATATTCATCCCATGAATATAAACCATCTAAAACAACATTTGAAACTTTTAATTTTTCTTTTATTTCATCTAGCAATAAAAAAGCATAAGCTCCCATTCCGTGTTTTTTTCTTAAATCTTCTCTTACCATTTTTTCATTAGTTGGATTTACTTCAAGGTTTAACTCTTTTAGTTTATTCATAGTTACTCCACCAAAATAAACTTTACTAAATCCCTCATTTTCAAAATAATTAGTAGCAACAGATTTCCCACTACCACACATACCAACAATCGCAACAATCTTATTCATAACCTATCTCCTCTACCACTTCTTTAACTTTTTTTTCTAAACTAGTTAAATCACTATCATTTAAAATGTTATAATCATAATTACTAAAGTTATCTAAAGCAGTCTCTGTGAGGTGCTTTTTTTGAGTTTCTGTTAAATCATTATCAAAATTAGTTCTTAAAACATTAATCGAGTAACTATCTTTATAAACATCTTTAATATTTGTTATCTCTTCTTCATATCTAGCATCTGGTATAATAACAATATCAAAATAATAAGCATAAACTTTTAAATCTTCAATCATTCGTTTAACAAAAAATAAATTATCAATTTTATTTTTAATGATATCTGTACCTAGTTGCTGTAATAAATCACGTGGTTTATTTAAATCATTCCCGTCCCAATCAGATATCTTTTTAGCAAATTCTTTAATATAATAAGCATATGGTAAAATTAAAACTTGTTTATTTTTACATATCTTTTTAATCATTAAAGCTACAGTATCTTTACCATGTCTTGCCTTACCACTTAATAAAATAACTTTCATACATACTCCTCTTAAATACTTCTTTAACATTTTACCACATTAAAATACTGAAAACAATATTTTTTGTGTTATAATATATCGTATAAGGGGAGAAAAATTATGAAGTTTAATTATATAAATAAATATTTACTACTAGCTTTGATAACATCTGTTGCATTAACTGGTTGCTCAAATAATCATGTTGTAAGTTCAAATCAAAGTTCTAGTTCAAATCAAAGTTCTAGTTCAATTACAAGTTCTAGTTCAACACCAGAAGTTAATGAAACAATTGAAACAGAAAAACACAATAATCAACAAACAGTTAATCAAGTAGTAGAAATTAAAAACGATGTTATGAACACTTTAGAAGAAAAAGGGAAAGAAGGTGTTTCATATGCCAAAGAAAAACTAATTACTTTAGTTGATTTTGTTTTTTATGGCACTGCAATAAACGGAGTTACATTTGAAGAATTATCTGATGATACTAAAAAAAAGGTTCTAGAGTTAATTCAAGATTTAGATAGTGAAATAATGGAATTCGCACCTGATTACAAAGAAGACACTTCTGATTTAGTTGAAGATGGAATGGACGCTATTAGTAATGGTGTTGATGAAGTTAAAAATTTCTTTAATGAAAATATAAGTGATGAAACTAAAGAGACTATTGATGAAATAAAAGATCAAGCATCAGATTATCTAGATACTGCAAAAGATAAAGCACCAGAAGTGATAGATAAAGTTGAAGAAGAATTTGATAACGCTACAAATGTTATATCAGATTTGTATAAAAAATTTAAAAACTAAAAAAACTTATTTTAAAATAAGTTTTTTTTATACTAAAATTCCGTCCATACTCCATGTTTTAACTGAAGTTATTTCCACTTCTACTATAGTCCCTATTAAATCAGGTGTAGCTTCCACATTAACTAACTTCATAGTTTCTGTATAACCTTTTAATTTATTAGGTTTTTTTTCAGAAATACTTTCAAGTAAGACTTTAACTTTAGTACCTACATATTTATCATTATTTTCTTTGGAATATTTATTAATCAATTCATTAAGTTTATATAAACGTTGATTTTTTTCATCAATACTAATATTATCTTCCATAGATGCTGCAGGTGTTCCTTCACGAGGTGAGAATATAAATGTGAAAGCTGAATCAAATTTACATTTATTAACAACTTCTAATGTATCTTCAAAATCCTTCTCAGTTTCACCTGGAAAACCTACAATAATATCAGTGGTAATTGAACAGTGTGGTATTCTAGACTTTAATTTACTAAATAATTCTAAGTAAGAATCTTTAGTATATCTTCTTCTCATTGCTTTTAATACATCATCACTACCAGATTGTAAAGGCAAATGTATATATGGCATTACATTGTCATATTTAGTTATAACATCTATCATAT
>CAYJEP010000018.1:11525-13258 GCA_964369555.1 uncultured Muribaculaceae bacterium
TCCCATGGATGTGATGTTACAAATCTAATTCTATTAATCCCAGTTTTAGCTACATCCTCTAATAAATTAGCCATAGTATAACTAGTATTTAAATCCTTACCATATGCATTTACATTTTGACCCAATAAAGTAACTTCTTGATATCCTTCTTTAATTAAATTTTCTACCTCTTTAACTATATGTTTAGAATCCCTACTTCTTTGTTTTCCTCTTGTATAAGGAACTATACAATAAGCACAAAATTTATCACAACCATACATTATATTAACCCATGCTTTTAAACTATTATCTCTTTTAACAGGAATATCTTCAACAATATCACCTTCACATGATAATACTTCTATAGTTTGTTTAGAATCACTATAAGCTTTTTCTAAAATAGATGGCAAATTATTAATATTGTGTGTCCCAAAAACAATATCTAACCATTTATATTTATCCACTATTTTATCAACTACATTTTCTTCTTGAGCCATACAGCCACATAAAGCAACCATAACTTCTTTTTTAGCTCTTAAGGGTTTGATATGACCTAATAAACCAAATACTTTATCATGAACATTTTCTCTAATTGCACATGTATTTAAAATTATTAAATCAGACTCTTCCATTTCTATAACTTCGGTAAATCCCATTTTTTCTAATATAGCTTTAATATTTTCAGAATCATGTTCATTCATTTGACACCCATAAGTTTTAATAAAGTATTTTTTATTTAAACCTAGATTCTTTTGTTTTTCATTTATATCATTCATAAATACAGTATTAACATTTTCTGTACTTCTTTTTCTCGCTTCATTTAAAGACGGTTTTTTCATATTATCACTTCCCTTAAATATATTACCATAATAAACTAAAAAAACCAATAAAGGTTTTTAAAATAGTTTATTTAACTTTTTACACTTTTCTTTCTACAAACCATGTTTGTGATATATTGCAACTACTACTTGATGGGGCGGGATTAGGCATGTCCATTTTAATCATAACAGGAACCTTAAACGCACTACCAAAACCGATACAATTTCCAGGTTGTAATATTTTTAGTCTTTTAACTGTATCATCTGTAATATTCGGTATCATTTTTCTTATGTACTCTACATCTAGTGGGTGTAACATTTTAAATATTAAGAAATTACTACACTGTGAGATTGAAGTTTCTGATAATTCGGAAGGTCTTTGAGAAATAAGCCCCAAAATAACTCCGTATTTTCTTCCTTCTTTAGTTATACGATCAAAGATATTATAACCTAAAATATTAATATCATTATCATTTTGAACATATCTATGAGCTTCCTCTAATAGAATATGAAACGGCATAGTAGCTCTTGTATCCATTCCTTTAGCGTAATCAAATAACATTTTAGAATAAACTTTAGTAATAACTTTAGCTAATCTATCATCAATATAGTTAATATTAAAATTAATAATTTGAGCTTTCTTGCCATTTGTAGCAGTTATTAAATCTTTAATATAAGAATCCTCATCAATATACTTATCATATTCAAAATAAATTCTAGAATCACTATTAATTAAAGTGTGTAATCTTACTTTCAAACTATTACACTCTTGATAAAGACGTTCATTATTTAAAACTCCTTCACTAATTAAAGCAAATGATAAAGCATTTTCTAAATCTTGTAAATCATATTTGAATTCACCATCAGGTAATTTAAGTTCTAAATTTTCTTCAAAAAACTTTTCAAAGAAAGTATTTAATAACTCCATATCTCTAA
>CAYJEP010000019.1:0-11806 GCA_964369555.1 uncultured Muribaculaceae bacterium
CCCATAACCCTATCAAATGTTCCACCAACTGTATCATATACTCCATATATATTTCCAGTAGTTGAAGCACCCATACCGTAATACGTTTCATAAGTATTTGTAGTACAAGTAGTTGTTGTACTACCATCATGAGGAAAACTACCACCTATTCCAGTTTTATAAATACTACAATTATTTGGATATATTTCTTTGTTAGCACCTGTATAGTATTCATTACCATATTTTCCGTATGCTGATTGAGATAAATATGCCATAGCACCCCATTCTGTATTTTTAATTAAGTGAGCATCTACATAACCAACATAACCATAGTTGTTATATCCATTTGTCCCATTCATTAAATCTTGAACATAATAAAATGTTTGTGCGATTGAATGTTGAACCATAGGTGTCATATTAGGTTTTGAATATAAAATGTTATTAACTTTGGAAGCTTCAAACTTAGCCATCCAAAATCCTGGTATTTCAACATTTTCAGAATTATCTCTAGTTAGAGGATCATCACATGAATTTCCCCAACAAAATGCAGGAGATGTATAGTAGTTTGTAGCTGTAAATCCAGTATAAGAAGCACTACCAGAATATATCTCTTCTTCACTATGAAATATAATATCATATGCTCCTGGAGTTAAAATACTAGTTTCACTACCTCCATATCCTTGATATCCAAATGTTTCTCTTAACGTATATGAGTATCTAGGTATCCACACTAACATAGAAGTAATATCACTCATTTCAATAATAGTACCTGGAGGAGATGAAACATATTCTGCTCTTTTAGATGAGACAACAGAAGCAGCATTAGCCCACTGTAAATTTGAATAATCATACCAAGCATTATTTAGCACATCAGCTTTTTTCCATTTTTCAATTGTTTCATCATAAACAATTGGGATTAACCCATCTATTAAAACAGGATCTGCACCGCTTAACATATCATCTTTGTAAATTTCCCCTTCAGTAAATACATACTCTAAATTTAAAATAAATTCAGTATCTGTTGAAACAATACCAGGTTCATAGATAATAGTAAAAGTCATTTGTGAATTAGGAGGAAATTCTGTATATATATATAAATCAAAAATATAATACGTAGCGTAATTTGAATTAATAATTTCGTTTAATTCACTTAAATAATAGTAATTATTAGTATTATTAGAAATAGTAACTTCATATGTAAATGATGAAGTGGAACTTGGTAAGTTAACACCTATATTAGTACTATTATCAGTAATCTCTGGAAAAAATATTTCACTTCCATCAGTTATTTCTTTTAGCACAATATCTGTAATTGCAATACCTTTTGCTGTTTCTAAAACTGCATTACCACTTATTGATAATTCAGTATTTAAAGCTGCATATCCTATAGATATAAAGGATACAGCTATTAAAATCATCAATATAAATATAAATCTTACATTCCTCATTTTATCCACCTACTATTCACATTATATCATAATCATCTACAATTATGGAACCTCGGAATAATATTATTCTCTACAATCACAATCATTATCATGTGAATTAATAAACCCTACTGCTTGTAAATAAGAATAGATAATAACAGTTCCAACAAATTTCATTCCTCTTTTCATTAAATCTTTAGAAATAGAATCTGAAATATTAGAACTAACTAAATCATTTTCATGTATAATCTCACTACCTATAAAAGTGATTAAGTAATTATAAAATGAACCATACTCTTTTACTATATTATTAAATATTTTAGCATTTTCAACACTCGCTTTAATCTTTAATTTATTACGAATAATCAAAGGATTATTAGCTAGTTCTAGTTTTTTTTCTTCATCATAATTCATAACTTTATTTAAATCAAAATTATCATAAGCTTCTTTAAAATTTTCTCTTTTATTTAAAACACATTCCCATGATAATCCAGCATGAAATGATTCTAATATTAACATTTCAAATAAATAATGATCATCAAACTGTGGTTTTCCCCATTCATTATCGTGATAATCAATATATTTAGGATTTTTTAAATTACACCATGAACACCTTTTCATAAACTCACTTCTTTCATTCTTAAATTTTATTTATAATTTTTACAACTTCTTTAGTATCTTTTAAAGTAATACCATAATCATTTATTTTGTTTGTAGTATACGCTTCTATCATATCTAATTCATGAAGTAAATATTGTCTTTCTTTAGTATCTTCATAAATTAAATAAATACTATCCTTAAGCTTACTTAAATCATCTAGACTTTTATAATAATTATCGATTGTTTCCTCAATCATTTTTTCTTGTTTTTTTATTTGTAAATTAACATATTTTTCTTTTTCTAACCCTACTATTTTCTTCATTGATTTTAGTGAGTTACAAACTAAAATAGATGTAACTAAATTAGAAACAACAGGATTATTAAAAATAAGACTAGGTAGTAAAAAATACTTTAAAGCTTTACTTGTAAAAATACTTAAATAATTAAACATAAAAGATTTTTTATTCTTAGAATTTTTAATATGTTTTTCATACTCTAAAATAAGCATTTCATTTTGTGAGATTGAATTATTAATATTAATCACTAATTTACGGTAATCTGGTTTTACCTTTTCTTTTTTCTCTTCTTTATTATCTTTCTTTTCTTTATTATCTTTTTTATTTTCTTTCTTTCCTTCTTTATCTTTTAATAAATCAAGTTTTCGTTTTTTTATATTTTCATTAGTTTGATTTACTTTTAAAATTAAAGAATCTAAATATTCATTATAATCTATAAAATTACTTTTCGTTTCAAAAGAAGTTTCTATTCCTTCTTTTTTTAATATCTCTAATTTTTGTAAAATCTCTTTTAATTCTTTTTCATATTCATAGTAATCGTTGTAATTAGTACTACCTTTAATTTTTAAAATAATAGCAACTATATTTTCATCATAAATTTTTAAATCTTTTTTATTTTTAAACTTCCTAACTAAATTTACTTTTTTACTTTTAGATACCACTTCTTTTTTCTGTTTAAATACCCTATCTTTTTTACTTTTTATTTTATCTTTTAAAGTTGTTTTAAGAATATTTTTTGTATTTAATTCAACCATTTCATTTTTAGGAAGAATCTTTTTTTCTTCTAGTTTATTATCAGATGATTCTTGTATATTTTTCTCATCAGATAGTTTAATGAAATTTGAAATCTTATTATTTAAGTTTAGTTCTTTTTGTTTTTCTTTAGGAATCTCTTTTTTAATAGTTACTATTTCATTATGAATTTTAGAAAGTTCAGTTTTACTACTAATACTTTTTATTCTTTTTTCTATTTCCAAAACACGTGTTTTTATTTTTTCATCTTTTAGTAAATGTATTTTCTTTACTTCATCAATGTATTCTTGTGTTACTAAAGTATGTGGTTTAAATAAAACTTTGATAGGAATTAAAATTATATATAAGCTACTATATAATAATCCTTTTAATTTAATTTTTTTTAAATTTATTCTCCATCTTTTAAGCATATTTTTAAATCCGCCTATTTCTCCCATAATTCACCTACTTAATTTTTATTATAACATATTATTTTCTGAAAAACTAAAATAGTTTTCATTCCCTACTATTATGTGATCTAGAAAATTAATGCCTAAAAATAATCCTGATTCTTTCAAAACTTTAGTTATTTCTATATCATTTTTAGAAGGTGTGATATCTCCTGAAGGATGATTATGAACACATATTATAGAAACAGCATTATTTAAATAGGCTTCCTTATAAATATCTCTTGGATGAATTAAACTTCCGTTTATAATTCCTATATATAATAATTTTTCTTTTATTATTTTATTTTTATTATCTAGATAAACACAAAAAAAGTGTTCCTGTTTTTTATTATATAAATATTTATAATATTCATATATATCATTCGCACTTTTAAATTTAATTTCTTTAATATTTTCATATTTACTATTTACTCTTTTTCCAAGTTCTACACTAGCTAACAATTGACAAGCTTTAGCTACTCCTATTCCCTTTATTTTTAATAATTTTTCAAAATTTATATCATTCATATCTCTAATGTTATCAAATTGTTTTAAATTCAAATTTGATAATTCTTTAACTGATACATCGATAACTCCGCTTCCTAAAATTATTGTAATTAATTCTTCGTTACTTAGTGCAGTAACTCCTTTATTGACTAACCTTTCTCTAGGTCTATCATTAACTAATAAATCTTTTATAACTTATCCTCCTTTATATTTACTAAGTATTTGTTTACATATTTGTAATATCGTTTCTGAATCATCAGTTTCACTCAAAATCAAATCATAGTTATTTAACTCAGCTAAAAAATCTGTATCAGAAATATCAGTTGTTTTTATAATTGTATTTATACCATTTTCTTTATAATAGTTTTGTATTTTTGTTACATTATCTATTTCCATTGATATTCCTATATAAACGTAATACATATTATCTATCATATTATAAATATAACTTTCTAAATTAGAAGTATTAGCTTCCATACTTTCAAAGCTAGAATATACCCCTTGTTGAATTAAATAAACTTCTTCACTTTGGCTTCCAAAAACTGGTAAAATATTAAAATTATTATCATACTGTTTCATCATATAATCAGATAACAAAGCTCCCACCATTAAAGATATCAAAATCGTTAATATATATTTTTTCATATTATCACCAATTTTATTATAATAATATTTGTTTAAAAAAAATGTCGAATAAAAAAGTACTTTAGAAAAAGTACTACTATTTTATTTCTTTAATATTTCAGTTAGTTTTGCTACTATATCATTAGTATGAACATCAAATGTTTGAGAAGTATTTCTAACTTTTAATTCAACTAAATCATCCTTTATTTTCTTACCAATCGTAATTCGATAAGGAATTCCTATTAAATCTGAATCATTAAACTTAACACCAGCTCTTTCATCTCTGTCATCAAGCATACATTCATAATTCACACTTAATTGATTATATAAAGCATTAGCTACTGCATTTTGTTTATCATCATTTTTATCTATTACTACGATATTGATTAAAAATGGTGCGATTTCTTCATTAAATAAAATTCCATTTTCATCATGGTTTTGTTCTACATAGGAAGCTAAAATTCTACCTAGTCCAATACCATAACACCCCATTTCAACTGGCACTAATTCATTCTTATCATTAGAATATTTTAAATCTAATAAATTAGAATATTTATTACCAAGTTTAAAAATATTACCTATTTCAATTCCATTTTTAAAATATAAATGCTCTCCACATTTTGGACAAATATCTCCCTCTTTAACGTTTTTGATATCTCCACTAATTTCATATTCAAAATCTGTAGTATTAACATTTTTAATGTGGTAATCTTTTTTATTAGCGCCTACTACATAGTTATACTTATCTAGTAGTTCACTATCTACTACTATTTTAAGTTTCAGCCCAATTGGACCAATCGACCCAATTTCACATCCTATACTGTTTAAAACAGCTTCAGCAGAAGCTAAATTAACACTATTAGCTTTTAATAATTTTCTTAATTTTGTTTCGTTAACTTCCCTGTTTCCAGCTATCAAACATGCATAAAGTTCTTTATCTACTTCATAGATTAATGTTTTAGTTATCGAATCAATATCTACTTCTAAATAATCACTAACCTCTTTTATAGTTTTACAATTAGGAGTATGCATTAAATCAGGTTGTTTCTTCTTTTCTTCTTTTCCTTTAGTAATACATTCACTAACTTCGATATTAGAAGAATATCCACAATCACATAAAACCAAAGTATCTTCACCAATTGTTGTTACGGCTTGAAACTCTTCTGATAATAATCCGCCCATAACCCCTGTATCAGCTGTTACGATTCTATAATCAATACCAATTTCATTAAATATATCAATATAAGTATCATACATTATTTTATAAGATTTATCTAACCCTTCTAAATCACAGTCAAAACTATAAGCGTCTTTCATAAAAAACTCTCTAACACGAATCAATCCATATCTAGGTCTAGGTTCATCACGATATTTATTACCTATTTGATAAATATTAAATGGTAAATCTTTATATGATTTTATTTTCATTTTAGCTGCTTCTACAAAAAACTCTTCATGAGTAGGTCCTAAAACTAAATTTCTACTATATCTATCTTTTAAAGCAAACATATCACTACCAAAGTTATCTCTTCTTTTACTATTAATATAAACATCTTCTGGAAGTAAATTTGGCATTAATAATTCTAAAGAATTTTTATCCATATGTTTTCTAATAATGTTTTCTATATTTCTTAATACTTTTAGTCCTAATGGCATATACATATAAATACCATTAGATACTTTTTTAACCATTCCACTTCTAACTAGTAGATTTCCACTTAAAGTTTCTTCATCCGATAAATTTTCTCTTATCGTATAAAAAAAGTTTTCACTCAATCTCATAAATTCACCTCTAACAATTTAATTATATCATATATTATTAAACTTTATAATTATTTATATGTTCTTTTATAATTTATCCGCAATTTTTATATTTAAAAATAAAGCTACATTGATATAAGTTTTTTATAATTCTTAATCACCTTGTATATTATTAAAAATTTATCCCATCATAATTTAGAAAGGAGAAATTTATGGTACCAAATATTATTTCAACAAAAGATTTATATTATTTAGAAGATATTTATGAATGGAATTTCAATTCTACAAAACTAATTAATAGCTTAGGAGAAAAAGTAGTTAGAGATGATGTGAAAAAGATTTTAAATGAAACTTATAACCTACACAAAGATATTTGTGAAGAAATTATAAACATATTGGGAGGTAAACATGAATAATGTATCTATGCCTAAAGTAGATATTACTGAAACAACAGAATTAAATGATAAAGATATACTAACTTGTTTACTGACAATAGAAAAAAATATGTCTAATAATTTAAATATCGCTTTAAATGAAGCTAGCAATGAAGTTTTATATAAAAAATTGAAAAATATATATGAAGAAATTCGTAAATTCCAAAGAGAAATTTATGAACTATCATTTAGTTTAGGTTTTTATACTTTAGAAAAAGCAGATACCAATAAAATATCTACAGCAATCAATAAACTGAGCCAAGAAAAAAGCCAACTATAGGCTTTTTAAAATCCACTTCTTTTAAACAATTTTTCTAATTCATATCTACTATAAAAAATAAATACAGGTCTTCCATGTGGACAGTGGAATGGATTTTCACATTTTTTTAAATCATTTAGTAAACTTTCCATTTCATCTATACTCACCATAGTATTAGCTTTAATACTTGCTTTACAAGCTAAATCATGCGCTAAATGGTCATAAAATTTTTCTAAGTTGAATTTTTTTTCATTACTAATAATTGATTCAATTATTTTTTTCATTTGAAGATCTTCTGCATTTTTTAAAAGCCATACAGGGTGTTCTTTAATAACTATAGAATTTAAACCAAATATTTCAATAGTAAATCCCATTTTGGTTAACATATCCATATGTTCTTTTATAATCATAAATTCATTGTTAGAAAATTCAAATGTTTTTGGTATTAATAACTCAATTTTCTTATTTACTGGATTTGATAATTTCTCCAATATATATTCATAATTTACTCTTTCTTTTGCTGCGTGTTGGTCTATTAAATACATACCTTCATTATTTTGACAGATGATATATGTTCCATGAACCATACCTATTGGTTCCATTTCTGGTAATTTGATTTTTTCTTCTTTTGTTTCTAAACTAGATATAGTTTCATCTAGTTTTTTATTATATTCTTCTATGTCTTCGCTAACTCTACTTAAATCAAGCTCGATATTTTTATATACTTTTTTTTCTTCTGCTTCTTCTTTTATTTCTACTTTAGAAATAGGACTAAAAATAGATTTGTTTTCAAATAAATCAACTTTATTTATAAGCGTTTGTTCATTTAATTTTTCTTTAATAACTGTTGTAGTTAATTCTATTAATTCTTCCATTTTACTAAATTTAATATCCATTTTAGTAGGGTGAATATTTACATCAACTAAAGTTGGATCAACTTCAATATTAATAATAACAACTGGATATCTATTATCAGGTTTATATGAGTGATATGCATCATTAATAGCTTTATTTAACTCTGCATTTCTAACTACTCTACCATTTACTATAGTTATCATGTGATTACGATTTGATTTATGAATACTAGGCTTACTAATATATCCATCAATTTCATAATCAGTATTTTCTCCGTTAATAGCTATCATATTTTTTACAGTATCAATACCATAAATATTTCCAATAGTTTTAAGTAAAGAACTTCCATCAGTTTTTAATATTAAGTTATCATTATTAATTAGAGTAAATCTAATATTAGTATGAGATAGCGCTAATTTATTAATATATTCAGTTATGTTAGCTAACTCAGTATATAAACTTTTTAAGTGTTTTAATCTAGCAGGCGTATTATAAAATAAGTTCTTAACTAGAATCACCAGTGTTAACATTAATAATCTTCCCGCCACTTAATTCAACTATTGTTCCAATTTCTCCTTGAGAAGTTTTTAAATAAACTTCACTAACAGAAGCTATTGAAGCTAATGCTTCACCTCTAAAACCTAAAGTTTGAATACAAAATAAATCATCTTCATTTATAATTTTACTAGTCGCATGTCTTTGAAAAGACAATAAAGCATCATCTTTATCCATTCCACTACCATTATCAGTTATCTTAATTGATTTCGTCCCTGCATCTATTAACTCTATTTTAATTTCAGTACTTAAAGCATCAATACTATTTTCTACCAATTCTTTTACAACAGAAGCACATTTTTCTACTACTTCACCCGCTGCAATTTTATTTGCTAATATTTCATCCATGACTTTTATTATAGACATTTACATCACCAAAAATATTATATCATAAATTGACATTATATAACTTTTATGTTAGTATAAATCAGAAAAAAGGTGATATTATGTTTGAAAATGACTTCTTAGATATAGAAGCATATAATGAAACAGATTTAAAAACTAGAACTTACATTAACAGCATTATTAATGATTATAAAAATGCCACTAATGAAATCAAAGTTTCAGAGGCTATGTTACAAAAGAATGAAAAAGAAATTACTGCCCTTTATATGGAACTAAATCAGTTTTATTTCGAAACAAATAAAACTAAAATTCCAGTTGAAACTATATTTTTCGGGTTAATTATTAGTATATTAGCAGTATGTTTTTATGGTATAAGTTTAGTTTCAATTTTAATGGCAAATATAATAACAATTGGTTTTTATGTAGTAGCAAGTACATTATATCAAGAAATGAAAAATACAAAAGAATTTGAACAACGTAAGAAAGTATTTGAAAATAAATCCAAAAAAAATAAAAAAAATAACCGAGAAAAAGAAAAAGAAATTTTTAAATTAATGTCTAAAAAACAACAATCAAAACATGAATTATGGCAGTTTTATAATAAAAATAATCCTACCAAATCAAACAATCCGGTGATTTCAAATTACCCAATAAAAAATTATATTATAAAAAAATAAACTAATGAGAATTAGTTTATTTTATGTTGTGCCAGGATTATCTGATTCTTCTGGTGGATCAACTGTTGTTTCAGGTTCAGTCGGTTGTTCTGGATCACCAGGTGTTTCAGGATCAGTTGGCTCTTCTGGATCAACTGGTATTTCTGGATCAGTAGGTTCTTCTGGATCAACTGGTGTTTCAGGGTCAGTAGGTTCTTCTGGATCAACTGGTATTTCTGGATTTTCAGGTTCTTCTGGATCAACTGGTGTTTCTGGGTTTTCAGGTTCTTCTGGTTCTTCTACTTCTGGTCTAGTAACAGCTACATGCATAGGTGTTCTAGAAGCACCTTCATAAGTATAGCTTTCTTCTAATATCTCACCAGATTTTATTTTTTCAATAAGTTCTATTGCATACTCAATACTTTCAACAATAGGATTCATAAAATATAAATTGTTATTTGGATAAGTATAACTATCATATGTATATAAATCTGTTCCCTCTAGACTGTAAGTTGAAATATTCCAATCTGCCATATCATTTAATTGCATTTTAATTAAAGATGTTATTTCTTCATCAGTTATATTAGTTTGGAAGGTTCCTTCTATACTTTTTAAAATACTAGTATATGAATTTAATATAGATGGACTAACTACTTCTTTAACTAACGCATCAATTACCGCTTGTTGATTAATACCGCGTACTCTATCCCCAGCTAGAAAAGCTTTTCTTTCTCTTGAAAACGCTAAGGCTTGTACACCGTTCATATCATTATAACCCTCATAAAAGTTGAAAACTCCTCCGCTAGCTTCTGATGAAGTAAAGGTGTGCTCTGAATATGCAGTAATTCCACCTAATGCATCAACTAAATTAATAAGTGTTGAAAAGTTTACTTTAGCGTAATAATTAATATCAGTTTGTAATAAATTTTCTATTGTTGAGATTGAAGTTTGAACTCCATATAAACCAGCATGAGTTAATTTATCTATACCACTTGTACCAGCTAAATTAACATAGTAATCTCTTGGAATAGAAACTAATAAAACTTGTTTTGTTACTGGATTAACAACTACCATCATATTAACATCACTTAAAGAAACATCATATATTTTCCCATAATTGTCAGAACCATTAATATAAAAAACAAAAGGTTCTGAAGTTACTGGCACTTCTTTTCCAGTATCAATAACAACTTGATGTGATATAGTTTCTAATATTTTAAAAACACCGTCATAATCCTCTAAATTATTATAATAGGTTTCTTCTATTACTAAACTTTGTAATTCTTTTGATATTAAGGAATTTATAGCTTCATCATAATTATTATATATTATTTTCTCAAAAGTAATAAATTCTTCTAATCTTTTTATTGATTCATCTACTTTGGTTAATTCATTATTAACATACCCAACTTCTTTTATTTCTCCTGTTGTAATCTCACTATCAGCTAGTGTAATTAAATAAAAGTTATAGTTAGTTACATTATTCCCACCTAAAGTATCCAAAAAACTCATTGTACTAGATAAATAAAATACTATGACACCCATAATTATAGCTAAAAAAGCACTAAGGCAATATCCGACTACTTTCTTTTTTTTACCATTTTTTTTCCATTTTTTAACTTGTAAATAAAATATGATTAAAGACCATAAAAACAAAAACAATCCTATGGCAATAATATATTGAAATGGGAACATATCAACTTTTAATAAATAATATAAAAAAGCTAACATAAATATATTCAACACAAAATAAGCAATTTTACTGATATTGATTTTTTTCATGTTTCCTCCTTAAAACTAACTACTTTTCTAGTATAAATTATAACACAAAAAAAAGGAATATACAAACCATTTTATCTTAGTTTGAAAATTCCTGTATTAGATTCAATTCCTTGTAATCCATATAAAATTAAAATATTATGAATATCATGTTCTTCAATATAATCACTAACTTCTAAATTATAATACCTCAAATCAATTACATGAATTTTACTATAATGATTAGTTAGATAAGGTATAAAACTATTTGCAAAACTATCTTTAATTATTAAAATTTCATCACCTGAAACATTATTTTCAATAGTTACTATAGGATGATTTCCTCCTAAAAAATAAGCATATTTATCTTTTGTAGCTAATTTTTCATAGTCATAAATAGTATTTGATGTTTTATCTCCATAAGAAACTGACTTAACTGTATCTGTGATATGAGCAGATAAAATATCTGATTCCCAGTCATAAATTCCAGCTTTCGAATATAAAGTTCCATCAAAGAATCTAGAAACATTTGTTATATCAAGATCAATCGGTGTGATATTATTTTCCTT
>CAYJEP010000019.1:11816-13147 GCA_964369555.1 uncultured Muribaculaceae bacterium
ATGATGATCCAATCTATAATATGTCTGATATGATCTATTTACATATCTTAATGTATCTCTTACATCAATATTATTTAGTGTAACATTATTGTAAATATAATCATATAATAACTCTTGATTCTCATAACTAACATTATTAGGTAACCTAGAAGTATTAATCATACCACTTGAAGGAACTAATAAAAAATCAATATTCTTATTATGTTCAGCATCAAATTTATTTAAAGTTTCAATGAATTTATCTACTTCAATAAATTCATTAGGTTTTTCAAATAAATAATCATCCCCAACGTAAACATCATTAATTTCTGTTTGATTAAATAAAAGTTTAACATCAGTTTTTAATTTCATAAACATGTCTCTAAAAATAAAATTATCAGTAATATACTCTTCTAAAGCAGGAATATAATCACCATCAAATAAAGCTTCAAAACTAAATTCAGGTAGTTTAGATAAATATCTATTCTCATTTTCACTAAATTCAATATCTGGAGTTTTAATAAATAAAACTGATACTGTAATTACAATAATTGTAAAGACAACAGTAAGTTTATTGACATATAAACTTTTAATAAACATAGATATTTTTGTGAAAATATATTTAACAGTTCCAAAAAATCCTTTTTCACGTTTTAATTTTATAACATCTTCTTTTGGAGCAGGATTTTCTTTTACTTGTTTTTCAACTACTTTAATAACATCAGATTTTTTTTCAAAATGTTTTGAAGTCTTAACAGTTTTAACCTTTTTTTCTTCTTTTATTTTAAGATTCTTTTTAACTTTTACAATTTTTTTATCTTTTTTCTTCATTTTTATAGTGTATGTTTTAGTAAGAGTTTTTTTAATCTTATTTAGATTATTTTTTAATTTCTCACTATTTTTAATCTTACTACACTTTTGTTTAGTAAAAGATAAAAATTTATTAAATCCACTTTTAATTTTATTAAAAACAGACTTAACAATATGAATCATTTTTTGAAATATTTTCTTACTAGAAGAAGTTATCTTTTGACCAGCAATTTTACTAAAAGAAACAATTTTACTAATTACAACTTTACTGAAAACTGTGATTTTTTCAAACAATTTTATTGCTAATGTTTTTAAAATAACTAACTTTAGCAAATTCTTCCATAAAAATTTAAATCCTTTTATTGTAAGTTCTTTTCCTTTTGTTAAATAACTTATTAAAATATCTTTGATATTTTCAATTTTGGATTTAGATATTACTTCTTTAGTAACTACTGTAGATTTTGTTTCTACTTTAGTAGCTTTATTAACTTTAGGTTTTGGTTCTACTTTAGTAGCTTTATTAACTTTAGGTTTTGTTTCTA
>CAYJEP010000020.1:0-12476 GCA_964369555.1 uncultured Muribaculaceae bacterium
CATTACTTCCGTAAAAATCACTAGTACCATTTTCTGTTATTCCAAAATGTTCTAAATTGATAACTTCGCTACCATTATATAAAGTAAAATCAGGATGATATAAAATACCCGATTGTTGACTATAAATATATTTCTTTTCATATTCATAATCTATACCATTACTAAATAAAAAATTAGCTATTTTTAATTCTTCATTTGATCTAACATATTCATTTTTAAGTGTTTTTCTGTTTGCTACTTTTGATAAAATTTTATCATTATATTTTTCATATTTATTTTTTAAACTCATCTTTAAACTTTTATTAGCATATTTAAAATAGTCCTCTAAATTATCAAAGTTTTCCATATTAGAGCCAATCTCAAATTCTAAGTTTAAAAAATTCACTGTAGCTTTTAAATTTATTTTATCTTTAAAAATTTCATGCTTAAAATAACTTTTAATTATCTCATACATTTTGTCATTTGAAATAATACTTTTTTTACTACTATTTTCCTTTATTATATTTAAACCCAAACTGTGGAATGTTTTAACATCGATATTTAATTTCAATTGTTTATTTAGCTTTTCATCAAGTTCTATAACATTCTTTTTAGCAAACGAGATAGCTAGTATTTCTTTGGGATTGACATTACATTTTTCTACTAAGTATTTTATTTTACCAATCATAGTAGTAGTTTTGCCTGAACCAGCGCCAGCAATAATTAAATTGTAATCTTCATCAGTTAAAATAGCAATTCTTTGGTTTTCATCTAAAACCACATTGGGATTAATGTCATCATAAATATGATCAAAATAATCTTTATATTCAATTAGTTTTTTTTTAATAAATTTTTGATTATATTTTTTAGCTCTTAATAACTTTTTCTCACTAATGTTTTTAATACTTTTCAAGTTTTTGTACTGCAAATTTTTAGTAAATAAATTAAACATTTTAACCTCGCTTTATTTATATTATAACAAAGTTAATTATTAATGTATATAAAATTTATTTTAGATAATAATATAAATGGGTGATTTAAATGAAAAAGAATAACTCAAAAAAAAAATTGCAAAAAGACTGCTAGTCGTGTAAATGACTGTAAAAAAGTTACAAGTTGCAATAATTCTTCATTGAATACTGAAGAATAGTTACCCAAAGAAAAAGACTATATTATTTAGTCTTTTTTTTAGTTATTGTTTCTAAAGTTTTATTTAAGTCATATTTATCTGTTCTAGTTTTTTTTGCTTTAGTATTTTCTTCAATAAAATCATCAATATCTTTGTTTTCAGATTTTGTTATTTTATCAGTTTTAGTGGTTTCATCTAAAAAAGTTTCAATATCATCTTTTTCTTTGTTAATATCATCAGATTTATTTATCTCTTTATTTTCATCTAAAACTTTAATTACTACTGGCTCTGTCACAGTTTCTAAAACATTTTTTTCTAATTTTGAATGCTTTTCTTTTTCGATTTTTTCCTTTTTAACTTTCTCTTTTTTAATCTTTTCTTTTTTGACTTTTTCCTTTTTAACTTTCTCTTTTTTTATCTTTTCAACAGTTTCCTTTGGCATCTTAGTTACTTCATCACTAGTTTCATCAAAGAAATCGTATTTTGTTTTTTTACGAGTAATTTTTTTAATTATTATTACTAAGTAAGTTAGCGCTATAAAACCTGATAATCCATATATAATATATAGTAATGTGTTATCAACTTTTTCTTCTATAATTAAATACTTTTGAACTGTATTTTCAGTTTCATCGTAACTATATATGTGTTTTTCACCTGTATTTATATTTAATCCATATATTAAAGGGTAACCATCTTTAACATACCCTAAAACTGATATATCACCTATTTTAACATTAGTTTTAGTGAATCCTTCTAAT
Source organism: uncultured Muribaculaceae bacterium (assembly GCA_964369555.1). Classification (GTDB taxonomy): domain Bacteria; phylum Bacillota_I; class Bacilli_A; order RF39; family UBA660; genus Faecisoma. The sequence continues at coordinate 1,867 of CAYJEP010000020.1, forward strand.
TCATTATCAAATTCCAAGGGAATAATATAATTTTGTTCGAATTTAAGTTCTTCATATTTTATATATGTATCTTCAAAATATTGGAATAAAGAAACTTCACCAGTTTCAGTTTGTAGAGCAACTAAAGTGATATTATTAAGTTCATTATAATAAGCTAATACTTCTTCAGTATCAATCATAATAGTTTTTGGTTCGAATAAATCTGGCATTGTAGGAAGACTTTCTTGTTTTCTAACTACCGTATAAGAAGTGTTATTAACAACTACTTCAATAGGTATTAATTCTTTAACAGTTACTTTTAAATTATAAGTTTTCACACTACCGTTTTGAGCTGTTACTTTGATTGGAAATAGGTTTTCACCTTCAATCAATTGAACTTCTCCACCACCGTTTAATGTAGCAGTCGAATCCTCTTTGCTAGCTATAATATTAATAGTTCTAACATCATTTTCCACAACTAGACTGTAATCTAAAACATCACTATCAAACTCTGGTGTTAAGGTGTATCCTTCAACTTCTAAACTAGATAAATTATTGTTTTTACTATATGTAGCTTCTAATTCGGCTTGGGTCATAGTTGTGAAGTAAACAGACGCACCTGAAGAAGTCATATTAGTAGCAGTATTAAAATCAACTACTCTTTGATTTACAACAGATACTTTTGCAGAACCAGAAGATATCGCTTTATATGTAAATGTATAAGTCTTGCTATAAGTAGATGCATTTCCGTAATCTATTACAGTAGCCCCACCAAATGAACTACTAACATAAGATAGATTAGATGATTTACTCATATCAAATGACCAAGATCCTAGTGCGCTAGAGGAAGAAACTTTAACTGTAACTGTAACTGTTTCTCCTACTATTACTCTACTTTTATTTGCCCATATTGATATGTTGGCACTTGCAGCATCTACTTTATCTATAGTAAAAAAAGTAGTTACTAATATTAAAATTAAAAATATTTTTTTCATTTTTACCTCCTATTGATTAATGTGTGTTGCTCCTAGTAAATGTTTTTGAACTAGTAATAAATCTACTATATCAATTACACCATCACGATTAACATCTGATGCCTCATTAAAGGCCTTAGATAGTGTTGAAACTTTTAACAAATGTTTTTGTACAAGTAGTAAATCTACTATATCAATTAATCCATCACCGTTATTATCACCGTATAAAACATAAGAATATGATACAGTTTCACCTTCTACTTCTACTGTTACTGTATCATTAGTTTTAATATCACCACTGTTTAAAACTGTATTGCCACGCTTAACTGTCACTAAAGCATTTGGATTAGCAGTATTAAAACTTTCTTTTATAACATCAACTGAAGTAACTCCAGACATATAATTATCATTTATTTTAACACTTTTTAAAGCATTTAATGTTTCTTCTAAAGTCATTAAATTCTCATCTTTATCCAACCTAGTGACTTCAAGATTATAAGTTAAAATACTACCGTTTTCTGCCGTTACAGTTATATTTAAAGTTTGTGTGCCTACATCAACTTCGATATCACCATTACCAATAACTTTAGCTTGATCATCTTTGGTTTTAGTTTGAATATTAATTGAAGTAGTATTGTAAGGAACAGTAATACTATATTTATAAGTTAAACCATGAAAATTATTTATTAAATTATCATTAACAATTAAAGATTCTAAGTAATTAATCCCACTAGCAGTACTTGGTTTTTCTGTTTCTTCTGGCATATCAGCAAATACTGGGATATAAAATATAAAAGGTGTATTATAAAGTTCAGCTCCTAATATATCAAAATAAGCATTATATGTAGCTTTTGCTTCTGTTTCTGGGGCTTGAATATTTTGCATATATTGTGAGAAACAATAAGAAGTCCCACCACAAGCAACATCCCATTTTTGAAAGTATGCTGTACTTTCATCACTTGCAACATAATTATTTTTAATCCATAAAGCTCCATTAACTATAGCGTTATATTCAGAATTCCAACCTGAATCATAAGCATATTTTAATCCATTATAGATAACATTATCTCCACCAGCTCCAATATTATAATAGTTATAATAACCATTAAATTGTGGGTAATCACTATAAGTTCCCTGAACTAAAGCGCTTCTCCCTGAACCTACTTCTAATCTTATTCTACTAGCTAAAAAATATGGACTAACATTATGTTTTTTTCCGGCTTCCATTATGACTTCAGCAAAACTCTTTTCTCCTCCGTCAACCTTTTCTGTTTCCATATAAGTACCTTTTAAAATACTTTCAACACCTTCTAGAGTATGAACTGATGCGTCATATCCTAAACTTTCAAACATAAAAATACTTTCTTCATTAAAAAAGTTTCTAGGATCCATATAATAAGCAATAATTTCTTCAGTAGGTGAATACCAATTTGTTCCTCCCCCACTAAAATCATTTCTAAAAGAGTTAGATTCATAGATATAGGTTTCAATGTTTTTCCAACCATCTCTTGAACCATTACTATCCCAAACTAAATTCTTATTATAAGTAAGTGTTTGATTATATAAAGCATATTCAAAGGTCATAGCAGTATAATCTTTATTAGTAGCTGATACCGGCTTAAAAATCGCATTAGGATATGTTTTTTGTAATTCGTCTAATAAAAGTTTATAGTCATCTGGAAATTCACTTGAAACTTCTCCACTACCACCTTCTATTATAGTTATAAACGTACTACAAGCATATGAATTTAAATTATTATAAATGATTTTATACCATACATCACTACATCCGTCTTGCGCTACTTCTTCACCTATAATAGTTACTAAACCTCCATCAGGAAGGCTGGTAACCACACTATGTGATATTCCAGGGCCACTTCTTATGTTAATTCCATCATTGTTGCTAGAAATGATAATTCCGCGTTTTTCTTCGTATGCACTGATATATGGAATACTAAAAATTAATATGCAAATTATTATTAAGATTTTAAATAGTTTTTCCATACTCTCACCTATACTACATTATATCAAAATATGTCGTATTTTGTATATAGCTATACTATAATTAAGTGTAAATATAAAAAGGAAACCGTAGTCCTACGAGTTTCCAGTACCTTTCGATACATAATAATTATATGTAAATTAATTTGAAATATTCTTTTCCATATAATTTTAATGTGGTAAAATAAGGATAGGAAGTGATATTATGAAAGAAGTAAAAAAAGCCTTTGATGATATGATGAAAAAAAGAAATGAATTTATTAATAATAGAAATTCTAAAAAAGGATTTATAAATAAATTCAAATATAGTATACCAAATATACTTACTTATATCCGGTTAGTAACACCTTTTATAGCTATTCCAGTGGCTCTAACTGGTAATTTTCTAATCGCTTTGTTAATTGGTGTTATTGGATCGTTTACTGATTTATTTGATGGAATATGCGCGAGAAAATTTGATGCTACTAGTGAATACGGAAGAGTATTAGATGCTTTCACTGATAAAAGTTTTGCTATTTTAATGTGTTTCCCATTTATTTTCAACCCACAATATATAATCACTCTGGCTATGGGAGAATTAATTATAGCTTCAATTAATTTTAAATCACAATTGAATAATAATAACCCTGAATCAACTATGTTAGGTAAAATTAAAGCTACTTTGCTTTATACTTACATAGCTTCTTTATATTTAGTATATGGATTATCTTTACCAAAAGAATATTTAATAATTCCGTTAGTTGCTACTAATATAGCCCAAATAGCAACAGCTATAGAATATAAAAATATTGATTTAAAAAAAGAAAATAATAAACAAAAAATTAGAGAATTACAGTCTTTAAAAGAAAGTTTTATTAAAAAAGATGACGAAACAAATAAAATAAAAAAGATAGAATATTAACTATCTTGATTCAACTATTAATTTAATAGCAGTACGTTCATCTCCTTCAATTACTATATCAGTAAAAGCTGGGATACATATTAAGTTTTTTCCTGATGGTGCGACAAATCCTCTAGCAATAGCGATTGATTTTATTGCTTGATTTAAAGCACCAGCTCCAATTGCTTGAATTTCAACACTACCTTTTTCTCTAAAGACATTTGCTAAAGCGCCTGCAACTGAATTAGGATTAGATTTTGATCCTACTTTTAATGTTTCCATATATATTTCCTCTCTTTCACTTAAATATATGAAAATTAAATAATTAAATTACAAAAAAAAATCACATAAGTGATTTATAATAATTGTTCGATTAAAGAACAAAATTCTTTCTGTACTTCTTCTAATCTTTCTTTTGTATTAGCTTCAAATCTAACAGTAATATTAGGTGAAGTATTCGAGCACCTTACAAGTGCCCATGAATCATCAAACATAACTCTAACGCCATCTATATCATTAAAGCTATAGTCTTTTTTTATAGCATAATTTAAAACTTCATTTACTATAAATGATTTTCTTTCTTCTGTTGTTTTAATTTTTATTTCATCAGTTGAAAAATAACTGTTAAAATTGCTTGTTAATTCATATAAATTTTCATCTACATTAGATAAAATTTCTATCATTCTAAGCCCTGCATAAATACCATCATCAAATGTTTTAAATCTATCACCAAACCAAATATGACCTGAATACTCCCCACCAAAATCTAAGTTTAACTCTCTCATCTTTCTAAATTGATACGAGTTTCCTGTTCTATTCATTATAACTTCAATTCCCATTTCATTTAATCCATCAATAATTGTTTTTGAACACTTAACATCGATTAATCCTTTTCTTACTTTTAAGTTATTATTTAAATACTTATAAACAACTAACATAAAAATATCTGTATTAATAATATTTCCTTTGTTATCAACTAATCTTACTCTATCACCATCTGCATCAAAAGCAATACCTAAATCATAATTATTATCTAAAACCATTTGCTGTAATTCAACTAGATTACTACTAACAGCTGGATCTGGGTGGTGATTAGGGAAAGTCCCATCTGAATCACAATAAAGTAATTTATAGTCAATATTTAATTTTTCTAATATTTCTTTTATAATAATACTACAAGTACCATTACCAGAATCAAATATAGCTTTTATTTTTTTCTTACCTAGTTTTAAGGAATTTGTTATTAAATTAATGTATTCATCTTTAATATCATAATCAGTAACAGTCCCATTACCAGTTTTAAAATTACCATCTTTAATAAAATTTTTAAATTCAGTAATTTCCTCACCACAAGCGTTACCTAATTCATTAAATGATATTTTAAACCCATTATCATCAGCTGGATTATGTGAAGCTGTAATCATAGCTCCAGCCCAAATATCTAAGTGATATCTAGCAAAATAATAAATAGGTGTTGTTACTAATCCTAAATTAATAACTTCAACACCGGTTTCTTTTAAACCTTTAATAAATTGTTCAGCTAAAAGTGGTGAGGATAATCTATTATCATATCCCACTAAAACTTTTTTACTATTTGTATAACTACCTAATCCTTTACCGATTGTATAAGCATCCTCTAAAAAAAGGTTAACTTGATAAGTTCCCCTAATATCATAAGCTCTAAATATAACATCATTCATTATTATTCTCCTTCATGTTTCCTAAAATAGTTTGGTTGTGCTTCGATTTCGCCTGTAGCAGATCCATTTGTTAAACTTTTTCGTTTTCCAGTAGTTTCTCCAGAATTTTCATTTTGTTCAGGAAATACATCATCATAGTTAAGCATTATATCAACTTCTCTGTTTGGCTTAATATCAAAATTCGCATTATCAACTATATTAGCTATATCTGGGTGTACAGAAACTTTATTGCCATAGGCAATATATTTACATAAATCTAAAAAACGTAAAAAATCAGTTTCAGTACTTTTTAATTTAGCTAAAGCTTCTGCAAAACACAAACAATTAACTTTAAAGTACATAGGTCTTACTTTTATTGGATCATTATCTTTTCCACCAAAATAACTATTTACAATTCCTTTTGTACCATCAAGGAAAATAACTAAGAAATAGTTTCCTTTTTTAGTTAGATTTGTAACTTTAACCTTTCCGTTTTTGGAATTTTTAGTTAATTTATATTTTCTATCCATATACTCACCTATTCTTTATAAATTATATCATATTTAAAATCTATTTGTCTATAATAAAAACACATATTAAATGTGTCTTTAATTAGTTACTTTTCTTGATTGAATTTCAGCCATTTTATTTAAAACTTCACTGTTATTAGCTTCAGTCATAACTGTATATCCTAATTCTTTTAAAGCTTGAGCTTTTAAAGTAGCAAGTTCTAAAGTTCTGCTCATTTTTTCTTCTCTTTTTTGTTCTATTTGAGCTACAAATCTTTCATGAGTTGAAGCTATCTTAGTTGGAGAAGCGTTTTTGCTATTATATAGATTGAATGCTGAAAACATTATACTTTCAAATATAAACTGTTGCTTTTGATCAAATACAAATTCATCTGGTTTAGTAAAACCTGTAGCTTTTGAAGCATAACCTAAAATATAATTAAGTTCTTTAGATGAATCTATAGATTGTAAGAAATGGTATAAATATAAAATAGTATTATACCCTTCTTTAGTAGTTATTTTTTCTTTAATTAATTCTAAAACATCTTGAAATAATACTTTTTCTTTTTTATTTAATCCTGTAATTATAGTATTATCAATATCTTCTTCAGTATTGTTTAATTTCTCATCAATCATATATATGTAGTCTGTATTAACTTTAATAAACTCTATTTCCTCAGGAGTTTTAACACCTAATAGATTTAATAATAATAATTTTTTATCTTTAGGCCATTTATTAATACTTTCTAATTCTAAATAGTTGTATATCATTTGTCTAGATACTCCTAAGAATTTAGCTAATCTAACTTTAGAAATTCCGACTTCTTTTAATATTTCATTTAATTTTTCTATCATGTATGCCTCCTATTATCATTTTATCATATTGTTGTCAATTGTCAAGTGTAAATAAAAAGTATATCCTTAGATATACTTAATTTTTTCTCCGTTTTTATATACTTCTTTTATAATAGCGCCACCTATACATTCAGAACCATTATAAAAAACACAAGCTTGACCAGGAGTCACTGATTTAATTCCTTGTTTATAATTAACCTTAATATAATCATCAAAGAATTCTAAAGTAACATCATTGTCTGGTTGTCTATATCTAAATTTTGCTGTACAATTAATTATTTTTTCTTCACCAATCCAGTTAACATTATCAACTATACAAGAATCAGAAATTAAATAATCATTTTCTTCTCCCTTTGCAACATATAAAATATTATTTTCTAAATCTTTTCCTACAACAAATAATCTACTATCAGTTCCAATATTTAAACCTCTTCTTTGTCCTATCGTATAATACATTAACCCTACATGTTTACCATATTTTTCATTAGTTTTAATATCTATAATATCCCCAGTTTGATTAGGTAAATAGTTTTTTAAAAAGTCTTTAAAATTACGTTCTCCAATAAAACAAATACCAGTTGAATCTTTTTTTGTAGCTGTAATTAAATTATGTTCTAAAGCTATTTTTCTAACTTCATCTTTATTTAATTCCCCAACAGGAAATAAAACATTTTCTAATTGTTTTTTAGATAATTGTGAGAGGAAGTAAGTTTGATCTTTATTGTTATCAACCCCTCTTAATAATTTATTATCTTTTATTCTAGCATAATGACCTGTAGCTATATAATCAGCATTTAATTTTAAAGCTTCTTTAACAAACATATCAAATTTAATATATTTATTACACATGATATCTGGATTAGGTGTTCTACCTAGTTTTAATTCATCTAAAAAATAAGTAAATACATAATCCCAGTATTCTTTAACAAAATTCACTCTGTGTAGAGGTATATCTAATTGCTTACAAACTTTTAAAGCATCGTTATAATCTTGTTCCTGTGTGCATATTTCATCATTTAAAGTTGGATTACCTAATATATCATTATTTACAGAAGAATCCCAGTTTCTCATAAATAATCCAATCACATTATATCCTTGTTTTTTAAGTAAAATAGCAGCTACACTACTATCTACTCCCCCACTCATTCCTAAAACAACAGTTTTCATAAAATCACCACATCAATTATAGCATAATCTTAAATAAAATAATAGATTAAAAAACTATAAGTTATTTAATACTTATAGTTTGATTAACAGGTTGAATTTGAATATGAGTAATACCATCATTAACTGTTATTTCTGTACCATCTAAATATGTATATATAGTTTTTTCATCCATATCACTTTTAGACCACCTGATAGGAACAGCATAACCATTAGTAATATAATATCCTGTACCGCTACCAATGTTTTCTATGTCTTGTCTACCATAATTATCAATTGAATAATTTCTTACTTGATATGTAATTATATTTTTAGCAGAAATAACTTCACCAGTAATATAATCTTTTCTTAAAGTTTCATTACTATACTTTTCATACATTTTAGTTTCTTCGTTATATTTCCATTCATTAGTTTGGTAACTAGAATATTTGATTGTTACAGAAGAAGCACTTAAAGCACCTTCCATCTCGTTTATATCAATATTATCAACATCATAATTTAATAAAGGTTCAATATTAATTTCAGTTTCATAGTTATAAACATCGCTTGCTTTAGTCATCATATCCTCATAACTAGTAACTAGTGTATGTTCATAATTAGCATCAACACTATCATCACGCCAACCATATTTATAATCATCCACCTCAACATTATCAATATCATATAATGCGATATCAGTTTGTGCTTGTGGGCTCCATCCATGATGAGCATATAAAGCATTATTTTCTAAAGCATAATCTAAAAAATAATGTCTAGAACTCCTAATAGGTCCTATCCTATCTAAATCAGCATCTTTAAATAACGCTAACATTCTAGTAATTCCACCCTCAGTTATGATTTCATATACCATATATGCATCATTTAATCCTGATTGGTACGGTTGTGCATCTTTATGGTTATTAATCATAACACTTATAGGTCTAGTGTTAGATTCTAAATCAAAAACTTGTAATTTTTTAACTATTGGTTCTTCTGGATTATTAACCTCGCCGTGATCAGGATTAGTTAACCCATTTTTATTTTCTCCTGTGAAAAAGAAAAAATAAATTCCTGTTCCAATTAATATTAATAGTAATAACACTATTATAATTCTTCTCCATTTAATCTTCATAACAAATCACTCCTATTATCAATTATAACATATTCTTTTATCAATTTTAATATTTTTTAAACTCTTTACATTATACTGACAAAAAAGACACTAATTATTTGCTAGTGCCTTCTGTTTTTAGAATACTATCAGAAGTTATTTGAGTACTATAGTCAGCTGGTATATAATCCTCTAAATCATACAAATATAATAATAAGTATAGATAATGAGTATCTACTATATTTAATTCATTGATTTCTTTTAATTTACCAATGTTTTTTTCTTTGATTGATGAATTAGAATTTTCATTATTCATCGCTTTTATTAAAGCATCGAAAGTATCTGTTAAATCACTTTTTTTATTTTTTAATTCTTGCTTAGGAGCATTATCTTTGAATATTTGGTATCCAACAGATTTTATTTCACATTTTAAAAACATCATAGATGCATCTTTAATGATTTCATAAATGTTAGCATGTGCTTTCTTAAGTTCGCCATCTTTATGACCTTCCCCTAGTGCTATTAAAATTGATTTTCTATGATCATTCATTTCTATTTCTTTTATAAGTTCATTTTCTTTTTCTAGTAGCTCATTTTTATATTTTTTTGTTTCAGTTCTATCTATATTTGTAAAAATAGCTACACAATTAAGTTCCTCTAATTTTTGTTGTATTTTTAATAATTCTTCTTTTTTTGATATACCTATTAGCGATTCGTATCTAATTCTTAATTCTTCTAAAATATTTTCGTTCATTTGCTCACCACACACTTTCAATATAATCTAATATTATCATTTTCCTATTAAATAGTCAAATTTTTAGTTTTATCATGTTCATTCTTTAATTCTTCTTCTAATTCACTACTATTTACATCTAATAAGTAATTGCAAGTATGAAATAAGTCCATTTCTGCTGTTTTTAAATCTTCAGTTAATAATTCTAGTTCGCTTTTTAATGTTTTAATAGATTTTTGAATATCAGGAATAGTAGTAGTATCTAAAATTTTTCTTTCATTTAAAAATATTTCATTTTGCGTATCTTCTTTTTGTGATTTACATATGTTAGTAATTGATTTAATTATAAATGCAATCATCGAAATTACCCCTGTCATTAATAGTGGGAATACTCCGGATGCTATAAAGATACTACAAATAATTATATAAATTATAATTTTTAATAGTTGTTTTATAGAAAGGCTATCCTCATATATTCTATTTTGAGAATTTTCCATTTGATAACTATAATATCTATCAAAAAGATCTTGATTATAGATTTCAATTTTTACTTCTTCATTTGAAATTTCTTGTTTTTTAGCTATTATTTTATTACTTAATAAATCTATTTTTTCTTCTAAGTTTTTTGATTTTTTAATTAATTTAATTTTTACTTCTTCTTCCACTTTTTCACCTATAAAATCTTTCCATATCATTTCTTTTATATCTTCAAAATTTTTATTCAATGTTCCACTAATTGGCTTTGC
>CAYJEP010000021.1:0-11806 GCA_964369555.1 uncultured Muribaculaceae bacterium
GTTCATCTAATAGTAAAATATCAGGATTAGTAGCTAATGTTCTAATTAGAGCTACCCTTTGCCTCATCCCACCGGATAATTGATTAGGAAAACTATTTAAAAACTTTTTTAAGCCATACTTTTCTAGTAAAATAATTATATTTTCTTTAGTTAAACAGTTATGTTTATTTAGTTCTAAACTTAATAAACAATTATCTAGAATAGTTCTCCATTCAAATAAACAATCCTGCTGTAACATATATCCTATTTTTGTATCATCTTTAAGAGTGATAATACCATCAGTCTTACTTTCTAAATTAGATAGAATAGATAAAATTGTACTTTTTCCACATCCAGAAGGACCTACAATTGAAATAAATTGACCTTTTTTAAAATTAAAAGAAAAATTATCTATAGCTAATATTTCTTCTTTTTTAGTATAGTAATTTTTTTTTAAATTTTTAATTTCTAGAATATTATCTTTTTTCATTAAATTTATTATCAACTAACACTTCATATGAAACTCTATTATTTAATTGCCCCGCATTAATAGCTATATCTTGAACATAGTTGAAGCCTTCTTCTCCAATATATGTTGTATTAAACCAACTATCTGCTTCTTTATATCTATCTACAATTTGTGTTAAATCATTTAATGAGGTATCAGGAAAGTAAGGTAATATTATTCTAGCAATTTCTTCTGCATCATTATTATGAACAAAATCTAACCCTTTTTGAATAGCTTTAGTGAATGATTCTATTGTATCTTGGTTTTCCTCTAAATAACTTTTTTTAGCTTGATATGTAGTGTATGGAACAATTCCACCTAACTCTCCTAAGGAAGCAACAACATAACCTAAACCTTCTTTTTCTAACGCTAAAGCAGCTGGTTCGAATAAGGAAACATAATCTCCGATACCAGAAACAAATGCTCCAGACATAGCAGCAAATTCAATTGATGTATTAATTGTTAAATCTTCTTTTGGATCAATTTCATTTTGAGTTAAAATCATTTCTAAAGTCATTTCAGGCATCCCACCAATGCGCCCTCCTATAATAGTTTTTCCAATTAAGTCTTCCAAGACAAAATCTGGATTAGGCTCTCTAGCTACTATAAAGCTACCATCTCTTTTAGTTAAACTAGCAAAATTTATTAAATAGTCATCTTGACCATTATTGTATATATATATTGAAGCTTCACTACCAGCAAAACCTATTTGAACATCTCCAGATAATAAAGCCGCAGTAACTTTATCAGCTCCTGGTGTTAAAATAAAATCAACATCTAACCCTTCTTCTTCAAAGTATCCAAGAGCATGAGTAACATACTGTGGAGCATAGAAAACACTATGGGCAACCTCTGCTACTTTAATTTGTTCTAACTCTGAATCATTATTTTCAAAAACAAAATAACAAGTTATACCTAAGATAATTAAAATTATCGGTAAAATTAATTTTTTCATAAATTCTCCTCTCTTTATTATTATATTCCTTTACTAAAAACAGGTTAATCTAAATATCTTTTTATTTAAATATGTGATAAAATATATTAATTGAGGTGAGTTATGAAGAAATATGAATTATTATCTCCAGCTGGAAATTTTGAAGCATTAAAAGCTGCTATTATAGGTGGTTGTGACGCTATATATGTTGGTGGGAAAATGTTTGGAGCTAGAGCGTTTTCAAATAATTTTAGTGATATGGAATTAGTTGAAGCTATCAACTATTGCCACTTATACGGTGTGAAAATATATGTTACTGTTAATACTTTGATATTTGAAAATGAAGTGGATAAATTTTTAAAATATGTAGATTTTTTATATAAAAACAATGTAGATGCTTTAATAATGCAAGATTTAGGAATGATTGATTTAGTTAGAAAAACTTACCCGTTACTAGAGATTCACGCTTCCACACAAATGCATATTCATAATTTAGAAGGTGTGGAATTCTTAACTGAATTAGGAATCAAAAGAGTAGTACTAGCTAGAGAAACTAGTATTGATACTATAAAAAAAATTAAAGAAAGAATTGATACAGAATTAGAAGTATTTGTTCATGGTTCATTATGTGTATCTTATTCTGGGCAGTGTCTAATGAGTAGTTTAATAGGCAATAGAAGTGGAAATAGAGGTACTTGTACAGGAAATTGCCGTTTAAAATATAAATATGAAGATAAAGAAGGATATTTTTTAAGTTGCAAAGATTTAAATACTCTTGATAATATTGATAAACTAATTGATTTAGGTGTTGAATCATTTAAAATAGAGGGAAGAATGAAAAGTCCTTATTATGTTTATTTAGTTACTAAACTTTATAGACAGGCAATTGATTCATATTTAATGACTGGTAAAATTAATTATGACGTGAATGATTTAAATGATTTGAAAAAAATATTTAATCGTGAATATACCAAGGGATTTTTATACAGTGAAACTAATATAGTTAATGAGTTTAGACCTAATCACTTAGGTGTCTTTATAGGAACTGTAATAGATAAAAATAAAAATAGAATTAAAATTAAATTAAATAGTGAATTATCAGTTCAAGATGGAATAAGATTCATAAATAGTGATGTTGGCTTTATAGTTTTAAATATATTTAAAGATAAAAACAAACTTAAAATAGCTTATAAGAATGAAATAATTGAAGTGATAAGTGAAGAAAATATTAAAATAGGTGACAATGTAGTCAAAACAAAGGATTATTACTTAGAAAAAAAATTAGATGAAATATTAAAAAAAGAAAAAAAGATTAATATAGATATTAATATAAAAGCTAATATTAATAAACCATTTATTTTAGAATTTAGTGATGGGGTAAATAAGGTTGTTTTAACAAAAGAAAATGTTTTAAAAAGTATTAATCAGCCAACTACTAAAGAAAAGATAATCACTCAAATAACTAAAGTCGGAGACACAATATATAGCATTAATAGTGTAAACTATGATATCGATGAAAATATATTTTTATCTATTAAAACCATTAATGAATATAGGCGTGAAGCTATAAAACTATTAAATGAGAAACGATTAATTAAAAATAAATATGTCAAGGATGAGTATAAAGTTAGTGTAAATCCGACAAAATTAGACAAAAAAGTTAACATCTATATTAAGAATCATAAACAGTATGAAAAAATAAAATCCTTTGATTTTAATAAAATATATATGGATTTAAAATTATACCAAACTATAAATGATGAGAGAAAAGTATTGAAATTAAATAGAGTTATGAATGAATATTTAGATTATGACTTTAATTTACTAGTTGGAGAAATAGGCAGTTTAAAATATAAAAACATTGACACTGACTTTTCATTAAATGTAACGAATTCTTATACTGTAGCTTTTTTAAATAGAATAGGCATTAATAAAATAACCTTATCTTTAGAATTATCTTTTAATCAAGTTAAGGATATAATAGAAAATTATACTAAAAGATATCATGAACACCCTAATTTAGAAGTTATTATATATGGTAAAGAAGAAGCTATGATTTTAAAATATAGCTTAAATAAAGATTATATATTAGATAGATTTAATAATAAGTATAAAAATATTGATAATACTATCTATAATTATAAAACTAGAAAAATAGAAAATTATGAAGAATATTTTAATATAGGGGTAAACAGTGTAAGAATTAATTTATTAGATGAAGAAGATTATTTATCTTTTATAAGGAGAATTTATGAATAGTGTTTATATTCATATACCTTTTTGTGAAACTATTTGTTCATATTGTGATTTTACGAAATTTTTCTATAATGAAAAGTTAGTAGATGAATATTTATATGCTTTAGAAAAAGAGATTAAATCTATATATAAAGGTGATTTAATTAAAACTTTATATATAGGTGGTGGCACACCAACTTGTTTAAATTATCAGCAGTTAAAGAAATTATTAGAAATTACAAATATTTTTAATATAGATGATACAACTGAGTTTACTATTGAAACAAACGTCAATTTAGATATTGATAAAATAAAATTATTAGAAAATTACAAAGTTAATAGAGTAAGTATTGGTGTTCAAACGTTAAATAACAAACATTTAATGTTTTTAAACCGTAACCATACTAAAAAAGATGTTATTAATTTGATACATAATTTGAATCTTTATAATATTGATAACATAAGTGTTGATTTAATATATGCTTTAAAAAATCAAACTATTTTAGATATAAAAGATGATTTAGATTTTTTAACTGATTTAAATATAAAGCACATATCAACATATTCACTTATTGTTGAGAATAATACTATGTTAAAAATTAATAAATTTAAACCCATAAATGAAGAATTGGATTATGAAATGTATTTATTTATAAACAAATATTTAAAACAAAAAAAATTTATTAACTATGAATTTAGTAATTATGGACTTGTTAATTGTTTTTCTAAACACAACTTAGTTTATTGGAATAATGAAAATTATTATGGTTTTGGTTTATCAAGTGGTGGGTATATTGGAAATGTTAGATATGAAAATAACAAAAATATTAGAGAATATATAAAAGGTGATTACACTAAACATAAAGAGTATTTAACTAAGGAACAAGAAATGGAAAATGAAATGATTCTGGGACTTAGAAAAATAGCTGGTGTTTCAAAGGAAAGATTTTATTATAAATTTAATCAACATATAAAAGATACATTTGATATAAATAATTTATTTAAAGAAGGAAAACTAATTGATAATGGTGAGTATATCTATATTAATTCTAATTATTTATATAGATCAAATGAGATTTTAATAAGTTTTATTGATAATTTTAAAAAAACTGGTAGATAACCAATTTTTTTTTTGAGCTTCTTAATATAATAAAGTAAGGAGGGATAAAATGTTAGAAGGAGGAATGAGTTATTTAATTAATTTATTAGGCGGATTTGATTCTTTAATGCAGATATTACTAACTGTTATGGCTTTAGATGTTATATCAAGATTAAGCTCTGTTATATATTTTAGAAAATTTAATTATAAAACTTTTTTAATGTGGTTTGTTAGAAACATAGGAATAATGGTAGTCATTGTTTTAGCGCAAATATTTAATCAAATCTTACCTGATGAATTTTTAAGAGATGTCGTTATCTATACTTTTGTAATTAATAAAGTTGTAGTAATACTAGACATGTGGAAAAATATGGGATTAAAATACCCTAGTATTCTTAATACCACATTAGAAAAAATAAAACAATTAAAAGAAAATGTTTAAAAAACTTGATTTTGTGGTATAATGTTTAGTGCGGAGGTATTTATGAAAAAAACGAAAATTATTTGTAGTATTGGGCCAGCTAGTTGTGACCCTAGTGTAATGAGTGAAATGGTAAAAGTAGGAATGAATGTTGCTAGAATTAACTTCTCTCATGCGACTTTAGAAGAAAGAAAGAATGTTGTTGATAGTGTTAAAGCTGTAAGAGAAATAACTAAACAACAAGTAGCTATTCTTTATGATACTAAAGGACCAGAATTTAGAAGTGGTATGTTAGAAAATGATCAAATCACTTTAGTTGATGGAAAATTCATCAAAGTGGTAAAAGAAAATATTTTAGGAACAGAAGAAAAAATTTCTGTAAACCATCCACACGCTATTGATGCATTAAAAGTTGGAGATGTTATTTTACTTGAAAATGATTTAATGAGAATTGAAGTAACTGAAACAGATGAAGAAGGTGCGACTTGTAAAATCATTAACGGAGGAATTTTAGGAAACAAAAAATCTTTATGTGCTCCTGGTGTTGATTTAAATATCCCTTTTATTAGTGAAATTGATAAAGAAGATATTATTTACGCTTGTAAAAATGAAGGTGATTTTATCGCTTTATCATTCGTTTCTAAAGCTAATGATGTAAAAGAAGCTAGAGAAATTTGTAAAGCAAATGGTAGAGAAGATATTAGATTAGTATCAAAAATTGAAAACTTAACTGCAATTGATAATTTAGATGAAATTATTGAAGAATCAGATGCTATCATGATAGCAAGAGGTGATTTAGGTGTTGAAGCTCCTTTAGAAAAATTACCTTTATACCAAAAAATGATTATAGAAAAATGTCGTAAAGCTAATAAAGCTGTAATTGTTGCTACTGAAATGTTAGAATCAATGAAAAAAAGTTCTAGACCAACTAGAGCAGAAGTATCAGATGTTGCTAACGCAGTATTAAATGGAACAGATGCTGTAATGTTATCTGGAGAAACAACTGTAGGTAAATACCCAGTTGATACAGTTAGATATATGGCAGATATTTGTGAAACTACTGAACAAGCTTTAAATTACTCAACTGCTTTATTAAATTCTAATAAAGATATAGTTGGTGCTATTGCTACTTCAACAGTTTCAACTTCTAATTTACTAGAATGTTCTGCTATTATTGCTACAACTAGTACAGGATCATCAGCTAGAAAAATTAGTAACTTAAGACCTAAAAGTATTATTTTAGCTCCTTGTGTTACAGAAGAAGTAGCTAGATCTTTAGCGCTTAACTTTGGTATTTATACTGTAGTTACTAAAGAATATTCAAATACAGATGAGATTATTGCTGATGCTAAATTAAAAGCTATTGAATTTGGAATTAAGAAAGAAGATTTAGTTATTATTACTGGATCATTCCCTAATGTTAGTAAAACTAACTTTATGAAAGTTGAAAGAATCTAATTTGATTCTTTTTCTTTTTAGTGTATAATATAATAATGGAGATGAAACTATGGATAATATATTAAATAAACTTAAATACATGTCAGATAGTAAAAAATTTTTAGCTGCAAGAAGTATGGATGATGAAATTATCACGTTGAGAATCATTTTAACTCTTGATTCTTTGGATAGTAAAATGATGTTTAAACAATTACTTGTAAGTCCTTATATACTTGATATGTTTGATATAGCTTTAGATAAAAATCAACAAGAATTAGTTAACAAAATATTAAATATATTAGAAAATCTTGAGTTAGAAGATAGGAATTCTGTATATGAAAGTATAATGGGAAAAAAACCAAATAATACAAAATAAAAATTGTTTTTCAACAATTTTTTTTAATTTAATTCATTTAATAAACTTGTATAAATCTCAATATCATTACTGGTAAAAACAACCTCGTTAACATTGTAATTGTCTTTTATGGATAAACAAATAGTATTGATTACCTCTTCTTTAATATCCTTACTTTCCATGTCATTAAAAATATATGAATTAAAAGTTAATTCAATAATGTCTTCACTTTGCTCTACTGCTAGTAACTTAGTTTTATAGTTTAAATAACTAATTAAGTTAGTATTATATGTGTTAGAACTTGATAATTCATCAATTACAATTGATATCTTATCTCTTTCATCATTTAAATATTTAGTAACAGGAACATAGTAGTAATCTGAATTATGTTTATTCATATAATAAATAGTAACTTGAGTTAGGTCATCTGTTTTAGTAAAGTTATAAGTTTTATTTATTCCAAAATCCCTATTTAAAAGTGGTGGTAGAGTAATATTGTTTTGTGGTAATTTTGTTAGTAATTCACCTTCTATATATATTATTACGCCATCAATTTCTTCAATAGAAGTAATTGTATATATTATAGCTTCAATCATTTTTTCTTCTAAATCTTTATTTATATCTAAAAATTCTTTTGAAAAATTAATTTTAATTATAGTTTCTTCTTGTTCTATACTTAAAATTTTTGTGTTAGAAGGTATTATAGAAATAAATCCACTAGGTATTCTGTTTTCTAATTCTCCACCTTTTATTAATGTTTCAACTAATTCTTTTACTTTATCAGTTACTTCAATACTATTAACAATTATTTCAGTTTTTCCTAAATACTGGTTTGTATCTAATAAAAAAATCGGATGTGTCTTAATTTCATTAATATATTCAAGTTGTTCATTTATATTTAAATTGTGTTCTTCAACATCTGGTAATATATATATTAATAACAATGTAAATAAAGCTGCTGAAGTGATAATAATTTTTTGTAAGAATTTTCTTTTTATCATAGCATCACCTATTTAATAATATGAACTTTTAATTTATATATGCTTATTACAATGAAATTTCCTTAAGTTTTAATAGTTCAACTACTGCTTGAGCACGACCTTTAACTCCGAGTTTCTGCATTACATTTGATATGTGATTTCGTACTGTTTTCTCACTTATACTAAGTGATGTTGCTATTTCTTCAGTTGCCTTATTTGAAATTAATAATTCAAATACTTCTTTTTCTCTTTTTGTTAAAATACTTTTTGACATTTTTCCCTCACTTCCTCGGGTGGTTGTTCATATTATTTTATGTTGGATAAGAAAAAAAGTTCAAACTTTTGTCCATAAAAAAACAGTTAATTAGTAAATCTAACTGTTATATACATTTTATTTTCAAACTGTTCTTGTACCAAACGCATGATTTTAGTTGCTGTATCATTGTCATGATTAGTAGACTGTATAACTATTTCAATTTGATCACCTGTAATTTTAGCAAAAGATTCATAATCTAGTTGTGATTTTATAACTGATTCTATTAGTTCTTCTGTAGCTCTAACATCATTTAATGATTTCATTTTACTAAATGCTTCATTTTTTTCCTCTGTTGTAGTCTCATTATTAGTTAAAATACTTTGTAATAATTCCATTTCAATTTGTAAATCTTCTAAAGCATCTACTCTAAGCGCTACTAAGATTGAACTTTCACTAATTACTGGTTCTATTTCCTCTTCGTTAAAGTTATTATTTACAAGTAACTCACTAGGCATAGTAATATAATATACAGATAGTACTAATATTAAACTAAACATTGTTAAAAACCAAATACTTTTTTTATTAATCATATATCCTCCTTTAGTTATTAAAATATATTCTTATTCGATATTTATATGCATAAATATAACTAGGGTGATTTTATTAAAATAATAGCGCATAGAGGAGGATTAGAATCTAATTATAGTCAAAATACTAAAGAGTGTTTAATTGAATCTTTAAATTTATATGATGGAGTAGAATTAGATGTTAGGCTAACTAAGGATAAAAAAATAGTTATTGTACATGATTCATTGATAAATTTTGTAAGTAACGGAAAAGGGTTAGTAAAAAGAATGACACTTAAAAAATTAAAAAAATATAATTTTGGAACTTTAGAATACCCTAGTCAAATTTCAACTTTAGATGAATTTTTAAAAGTTGTCAAAAATAATAAAATAATTTTAATTGAAATAAAAGATAAGAGTGAAGAGTGCATAGAAAAAATATATCAAGTAATAAAAAAATATAATTTAAACTATTACCTTTGTAGCTTCCACTATAATGTGATTAAAAAATTTAAAAGTAATTATAATTATAAATGTGGACTAATTATAGGATTCGGGCAAAATATTAAAAAATTATATAATCATTTTGATTTTAATATAATTTCATATTATTACAAAGATAAAGTGAGTAAAAAAAAAGAAACTTTTATTTGGACTTTAAATAATAGGAAGAATGATATAGAAAATTTAAATGTAATAACTGATTATCCAACTTTGGTTAAATCTAATTTTTTAGCTAAATGAGAATAGATAATAATATCTTTATCTATTCTTTTTAATTGTCGTAAAATTTCTTTTCTACGGCTACGTTTAATTAATGTAAGGTATGTAGTGTTATTTAATTTATTAAAATCATAGTTTTTTAAAGTTTCAATAATATTTTCTTGGCTTATTATAAATAGAATATTATCTCCTATAGCTAATTTGTTTTCAAAATATGTTCCCAAATAACTCCCAACAAAACAACCTAAAGCAAATACTATTATTTTAAATGGATCTTCTTTTAGATTAGTTACTGCTAGTCCTGTTGAGATTAACCATGCGATAGACATGATTAAATTTAAAAGTGCTGCTAAATGTTTTTTATGATTTGATAATACAATTATTCTTAAAGTTGCTAATGTATTTTCAATTATTTTTGAAGTAAAAATAAATATATATATCATAATCTCACCATTTTTATTATGACTATAAATGATAATTTTATTTGTATAATTTAATAAAAACTCTTAATAATATGAATGGAGGATATTATGAATAAAGAAGAATATAAACAGTTAGTTAAAAAAAACACACCAAAAGAAAAAGTTTTAAAAAGTTTTTTTATTGCTTTTTTTATAGGTGGATTTATGGGATTGCTCGGGCAATTAATAGTTGATCTTTATATTAATATATTTAACATACCTATTAGTGAAGCTAATATATATATGATAATAACTTTAATCTTTTTTGGATGTTTATTTACGGCTTTAGGTTTTTTTGATAAATTTGTTAATTTTGCTAAATGTGGTTTAATAATTCCTATAACAGGTTTTGCTCACGCTATGATGAGTGCAGCATTAGAATATAAAAAAGAAGGTTTAGTAACAGGTATAGGGTCTAATATGTTTAAACTATCAGGTTCTGTTATTGTGTTTGGAGTTGTTAGTGCATATATATTTGGATTTATTAGAATATTAATAGGGGTGTAATATGACTTTTTTTTACAATAATGTATATATTAATGAAACAGCTACTATAGTTGGACCATATGAATCAAATGGTCCATTAAATAAATTATTTGATAAATGTAATAAAGAATTTTATTTTAAAGAAAAAACATGGGAACTAGCAGAAATTAAATTAATAGAAGAAGCAGTTAATCTTTTATTAAATAAAAATAATTGTTCATATGCAGATTTATTAATATCAGGAGATTTACTTAATCAAATAGTAGCTTCAAACTATGCAGCTAGAAATATTAAAATACCTTTTATAGGAATTTATAGTGCATGCGCTACTAGTGTGTTAGGTCTTATATTAGGGAGTAATATGATTAACTCTAATCAAATAAAAACTGTAATAGCAGCTGCTTCTTCACATAATAATGCAGCTGAAAAGCAGTTTAGATATCCTGTTGAATATGGAGGACCAAAACCTTTAACTACAACTTTTACTTGTACTGGATCAGCAGCAGCTTATTTATCAACAGTTAAAAAAGGTATAAAAATTGAAAGTGGTACGATTGGAAAAGTAATTGATTTAGGAATTAAGGATGCTTATCAAATGGGTGCGGTAATGGCGCCAGCAGCAGCAGATACTATATATCAACATTTAAAAGATACAAAAAGAAAAATAGATTATTATGATTTAGTACTAACTGGAGACTTAGGTTTATATGGTAAAGAAATATTAAAAGAATATTTAAATAAACAATATAAAATTAATCTTAAAAACTATGATGATTGTGGAACTTTAATATATGATATTAATAAGCAACCCGTATATTCAGGTGCTTCTGGTCCTGCATGTGCTCCGCTAGTTACTTATAGTTATATCTTTGATTTAATGAAAAAAAATAAATTAAAAAAAGTCTTATTAGTAGCAACTGGTGCATTATTGAGTACTACTATGGTTAATTCTAAAAATACAATACCGTCTATTGCGCATGCAATTAGTTTGGAGGCTATATGATATATTTAAATTCATTTTTATTTTGTGGTTTAGTATGTGGGATAGGACAATTAATATTTGATAACACAAAATTAACTCCTGGTCATATCACAACTATTTTTGTAGTAGTAGGTTCATTTTTAGATGTTTTTAATATTTATGACAGAATAATATTATGGGCTGGTGCGGGAGCGTTGGTTCCAATTACTAGTTTTGGACATCTTTTAGTACATGGAGCTTTAGATACCGCGTCAGATATAGGAACTATGGGTCTTTTAAGTGGTATGTTTAATTTAACTGCTTCTGGAATAACTGCAGCGATATTATTTTCATTTATATTTTCTCTTATATTTAAACCAAAAAGTTAGCGATAACTTTTTTTGT
>CAYJEP010000022.1:0-10845 GCA_964369555.1 uncultured Muribaculaceae bacterium
AACTAAATGAACTAAAACCAAATTTTTTAAAAATATCCTTTTTCATTGTAGTTAAACTTTGATTATTAATAATTATTCTTTTTTCTTTGGTATCAACAATAGAAGTTGATTTACAACTATCAGTAAACTCTAATGAAATATTTTTATTTTCTAAATTATAAATTTCCAATAATAACTCATAAATATTAGTCAAATCACTTTCAGTTAGTATCTTATTATCAAAACTATTATCAATTACTTTGTCTATCATAAAGCCACCTCGTAGTTATTATCTTAGCATATAAACATTGATTTGACAAATAGTTTTAATATGATATAATATTCTTCCATTACAAAAATAGGGGGAAATATGACATCAAAAAATAGATCGATACATGTTTTACATGACATTTTAACTACATATGTATTTGATTTAATTAGAACTGAAAACATAAGTGCAAAAGAAATAACGGAAGTAGTAATTGCTTTAAGAGAACGTGAAACGATAAATTCAAATGAAACAGGAAAATTTAATGCGAAAAGATTGTCACGTAAAGAACTCGAAGATTCAGTCAATTATCAAATTTATAACTATTCGCATTCTGAGCTTAAAAGAAGACCGTTAGATAATAGTAATCTAGTAATGAAATATAAAGAAGAGGCTATTATTTTAGCTCAAAAGCTTCTTAACCCAACTGGTATTATCAGCGAAGATACTATGTTACAATGCATTAGTTTATTTGGTAAAACATTAGTTGAACAGTATGAACAACATTTTCCAAATACCAAATCTAACATAACTCCAAGAGGAGTCGCTATGATAGAAGATATTTGTGTTTTAGATGATAAAGAACTAATAGATTCTGATTGTACATTAGTTAAAACATTTTAAACAATGAAAAAGTATACTCATAAGAATATACTTTTTTTATTTATATAAAACATTTAAATCAGTATTCCCGCTAATACCATCAACTTTTCCACTACTAGTTAATTGCCAAATATAGTAATCACCTTCATAATCAGTTTGATCAGTATAATGAGCCATCCAAACTTTATAATCTAAATCCCATACATTTTCTAAATAAGAAGCACTACCATAAAGCATAGCTTCATAACCACTTTCTTCTATTTTATTTAAAAATGCATCAGCTATATTATTAATATCATTAAAGTTTAAATTATACTCTTCAAAATCTTCCCAATCTTCCCAGTCGAATACTATCGGTAATTCCAAATCTTCCCCATCTAAAGTATCTAAAATAAAGTTAGCTTGATTAATAGCTTCACTTTCATTGCTCGCATATGAGAAAAAGTAAATACCGATATCAAGTCCAGCTTCTTTTGCTTTTTTGATATTTTCAAAATATCTATTATCATATACATTCTCACCATCATTATTATGACCAAAGCCCATTCTAATAATGACAAATTCTACACCGTTAGCTTTAACTTTCTCAAAGTCGATTTCATCTTGCCAAGTAGACACATCAATTCCAATCATAGTACTATCAGTTTTATGTTTACTAATAATATCATCTAAGTCAACACTATAAGGAATATAAGATGTTTCTTCTACAACATTAACTGTAATGTTTTTTATACTTTCGTTTAAACTAGAATCAGTTACCTTAGCAACTAATGAATATGTTCCAATAGTATTCAAATCATATTCACCTTCAATAGTAAGTTCTAATTCTTTATCATAATTATCACCATATCCAAGTGACTTATTTAAATCTAGTGTTCCGTCTTTTAAGATAGTATAATTAGAAGCTCCAAATATTAAAGGTTTTTCAGTATCAACTACATTTATATTAAATTCATATTCTTTATTATCATCATAGCTAAATTTAATTAATTGTTTACCTAGTTTAGAAGTATCGATTAAAATATCATCATAAGATATATCTTTATTCATTACTATATCACTTAGTTTTACTTCTTCTAAGTATTCAAAAGTTAAAGAAGAAATTTCAATTTGTTTTAAAACTTCTTCATTACTACAACCTGTTAATAATATCAGTAATATTAATATTTTAACCATTGTTATCCTCAAAATCATATATTTCGATTTCATCTAGCAAATCATCAATAGTTTTAATTTTATTATCTAAATCATCTAGACTAATATTTTCAATAATAATTTCTTCTTCTTTTTCTAAGTTACATTTCAAAAAACTATCAGTTATTCTTTTTTTAGTTATAATTGTTCCAGTTGAATATCTATCAACAATTGGTAAATCAGTTATTTTTATATAACTAATATCTGTACTAATAATAGCAATATTTTTATTATTAGTTATAAAAGTTTTTAATATCTTATACGGGTTTGTTTTAACATCTCTAACTATTTGAACACCTTTTTTAGCTCTACTAGTCTTTTCAAAATCTGTTAATTTAACTCTTTTACCAGTACCATTTTCTGTTATAACAGTAATGTAATTACCATTAGTAAATACTTCTCCAGTAACTACAAAATCATTTTTTAAGTTAATAGCTTTAACTCCACTACCTTTTAATCCAATAGGAGATATTTCATTCACATCATATCTTAGTGCATAACCATTTGATGTAGTTATAAATACTTCTTCCCCTCTATTATAAGTAACTGATACTACTAAATCATTATCTTTTAATTTCATAAATGTCATAGCCTTTGAGTATCTAGTAACTTTAAACTCTTTAAGTAGTGTTCTTTTGACTAAACCATCTTTACTAAATGAAGTAACATATAAATTATCTTCAAAATTATAAACAGGCATAGCACTAATAACATTCTCACCAACACCTAAATTAATAATATTAGAAACATGTTTACCAAGTTCTTTCCATTTTAAATCTGGTAATTCATATACAGGAATATATAAATAATTACCTTTATCTGTAAAGATTAAAATAGTATCTAAAGTATTCATTTCATATAAACCAATCACATAATCTTGATCTTTTGTAACTGTATCTTCATCTTTATTGTAACTTCTTTTTGAAACCCTTTTAACATAGCCATCGCGAGTTACAACAACTACGCAATCTTCTTTAGGAATCATGGATACAGTATCTATTTTAATTTCTGTAATTAAATCAACAACTAAAGACTTTCTTTCATTTCCATATTCTTTTTTAATAGCTCTTAATTCTTCTTTCATTTTATTTTTTAAAACATTCTCATCAGATAGTAATAAGCTAAGTTCTTGAATAAGTTGTTTTATTTTTTCATGTTCTTCATTTAAAAGAGTAATATCAGTATTAGTTAATTTATAAAGTTGTAACATTACTATGTGTTCAGCTTGTAACTCTGTAAAAAGATAAGCATTCATTAAATTTAACTTAGCATCTGCTTTATCTTTACTACTTCTAATTAAAGCAACAACCTCATCTAAAATGGATATAGCTTTAACTAAACCTTCAATTATATGCATTCTTGCTTTAGCATGTTCTAAATCATAATTAGTTTTTCTAATTAAAACATCTTTAAAATGATTAATAGATGCATCTATTATTTGTAAGATTCCTAAAGTCATAGGTCTACTATTAATAATAGCTACCATATTAAAATTGTATGATATTTGCATTTCAGTATTTTTAAGTAAATAATTTACTATTAAATCCGTATTAGCATCTTTTTTTAAATCAATAACTATTGTTTGAGGGTTTTCTAAATCAGACTCATCTCTAACTTCTGAGATACCTTCAATTTTTTTATCAATTCTAATTTCATCGATTTTTTTTACAAGTAAAGCTTTATTAACATCATAAGGTAATTCAGTAATAATAATTTGTTTTTTATTTACTTCAAATTTAGCCTTTAACATTATTTTACCTTTACCGGTAGTATAGGCATCTATTATCCCTTGTTTACCTTCTATTATAGCTCCTGTTGGAAAATCAGGCCCCTTTACTATATCTAAAATAGTATCTAAATAACAGTTAGGCGAATCAATTCTTTTTATAGTAGCATCTATTATTTCTCCTAAGTTATGGGGTGGGATGTTAGTAGCATACCCAGCTGAAATACCTGATGAACCATTAACAAGTAAATTAGGATATTTAGTAGGTAAAACTACTGGTTCTAATAAAGTATCATCATAGTTATATGTTAAATCAACAGTCTCTTTATTTATATCTTTTAATAATTCGTTACATATTTTTGATAATCTAGCTTCTGTATAACGATAAGCAGCAGCTGGATCCCCATCTAAAGAACCATTATTACCGTGCATATCTATATAAACTGTATTTTGTTTCCACCACTGACTCATTCTTACCATCGCATCATAAATTGAAGAATCACCATGAGGGTGGTAAGCTCCCATAACATCTCCAACAGTTTTAGCTGATTTTCTATAAGCCTTATCATAAGTATTTTTTCCTTGATACATTGTATATAATATTCTTCTTTGAACTGGTTTTAAACCGTCTCTAACGTCTGGTAAAGCCCTATCTTGAATAATAGACTTAGAATATCTTCCAAATCTATCTCCCATAATATCCTCTAAAGAATAATCAAATATTTTTTTTAAAATTTCATTCATAAATCACCTTACTTTTTATAAGTATCTTTCATTGAAAACGGAACATTTTCTTCTATCCAATCTTTTCTTGGTGCGACTTGATCTCCCATTAAAACTGAAACTCTTTTTTCAGCTAAAGCTGCATCTGTTATATTTATTTTTATTAAGCTTCTAGTATCAGGATCCATTGTAGTATCCCATAACTGTTTAGCATTCATTTCCCCTAACCCTTTATATCTTTGAGTTTCTAATTTAACTTTAGAATTTTCCATAATTTCTTTTCTTTCTTCATCACTCCAACAGTAATAAAAAGTTTTATTATTATGTAATTTATATAAAGGTGGCATAGCTATAAATAATTTACCTTGTTCAATTAAAGGTTTCATATATCTATAGAAAAAAGTTAATAATAAGACTTGAATATGCGCTCCATCATCATCAGCATCGGTCATGATTACTATCTTATCATAGTTACAATCATCTATATCAAAATCAGATCCAACACCTGCTCCAATAGCATGTATAACAGTGTTAAGTTCTTCATTCTTAAATACATCTTCTAATTTAGATTTCTCACAGTTTAAAACTTTACCTTTTAAAGATAAAATAGCTTGAAATTTTCTATCTCTTCCTTGTTTTGCTGAACCACCAGCTGAATCCCCCTCCACTAAGAATAACTCATTTTTCTTAGGATTTTTAGTTTGAGCAGGAGTTAATTTATCAGAAATTGATCTTTCTTTTTTCTTACCCTTACCATTTCTAGCTTCATCACGAGCTTTTCTAGCAGCTTCTCTTACTAACTTACTTTTTAGCATCTTAGTTAATATTTCAGTTGCTATTGTTTTGTTTTCTTCTAAGAAAAATTGTAATTTTTCTGACACTATATTTTCAACTACACTTCTAGCAATTGGGGTTCCTAATTTTGATTTAGTTTGTCCTTCAAATTGTAATAAATTTTCAGGAATTTGCAAACTAATAATAGCAGTAACACCTTCTCTAGTATCACTACCTTCTAAGTTTTTATCTTTATCCTTTAACAGTTTGTTGCTTCTAGCATAATCATTAAAAACTCTTGTTAAAGCTGTTTTAAATCCTATCTCATGAGTTCCCCCATCTATAGTTTTAACATTATTAACAAAACTTATAATATTTTCAGAATAATTATCAGTGTATTGAAACGCGATATCTACATTGATTTTTTCTTTTTCTCCAATAATTGAAACAACTTTGTGTAGATCTTTTTTACCATCATTTAAATATTCAACAAAAGCTTTAAGACCATTTTCATAACAAAAAATTTCTTGTTTCTTATCAGCTTCATCTATTACAGTAACTTCTAATCCTTTAAGTAGAAAAGCTGATTCTTGCATTCTTTCACAAACAGAAGTAAAAGAAAATTTAGTAGTTGAAAACATTTCTTTAGTAGGTTTAAATCTTACTTTAGTTCCTGTTTTATTAGTAGTTTCTAATTTTTGTAGTGGGACTTTTAAATTCCCACCATTTTCAAATCTAATAAAGTGAACATAACCTTCTCTTTTAATAGTTACTTCTAAATATTCAGATAATGCATTTACAACAGAAGCACCTACACCGTGTAGACCTCCGGAAACTTTATATCCACTAGTTTCAAATTTTCCACCAGCGTGTAAAACAGTATAAATAACTTCAGGTGTAGTCATTCCACTACTATGTTTACCAACAGGAACTCCCCTACCTTCATCTTCAATTGAAACAGAATCATCAGCATGTAATATTATTTTTATTTTCTTACCATACCCATTTAATACTTCATCAATTGAATTATCTACTATTTCCCATATTAAATGATGGAGTCCTCTTTTATCAGTCGAACCAATATACATTCCTGGTCTTTTTCTAACGGCTTCTAAACCTTCTAATATTTTTATCGAACCTTCATCATATTTTGTCATTCTATCACCTTTTAAAATTATACAGTAAAATTCCTTATATTTCAATGTTTTATAAAAAAAAAGCCGTTTTACGACTTATTTATCTTCCACTATATCCATTACCAGTGTTATCTATATCATTTGATTTTTCTAGATGTGGTAATTCATAAATTTTTGGTGTATATGGTTTGCCTCCTCCAAATCCACCTACAGTTATGTATGATTCACCACCCGTTAATTCGTAGAAATCTCCAGTAGGCTCATCAATATTAACATCTTTCCTAATCCCAGTAGCAACAACTACAGCACCATCAGGTAACTTATCAATAATCTCATTACTTCTATTTCTTACATTTAGTTCTCCATTGTTAGAATAAGGAACGTTTACTTCAATCAAAACCACTGATTGTTCATTTAACTCATTACATACTGTTACTTCACCGTTAATCAATTGTCCATTAAAAACCCCACAAGCAGATACCATATTATTTGAATCTGGGTTTATATCTTTATTTACTATAATCGCGTCTAAATCGCTTTGTCTATAAATGATTCCTTCTGAAGAAATGAAATCCAACTCTTCTTCTGAACTAATAGCTATATAAGATATACCTTCTAATTCTTCTTCTGTAAACTCTCTTACATTGTCACATCCTGTTAATAACATTCCCATTAATACAACAGAACCAACAAAAGCTGAAATTTTAACCTTTTTAGTTGCAATTTCTCTAATTTTTTCTTTATTAAAATAGTTTATCATAATTTCCCCCTTAAATTGCTATTATTATATCAAATCTCAATTATTTGTCAAATTCTAATTATTTAACTTTATCTTTATTAATAAGCTCTTTTATTATAAACTCATCACCACTAACAGTATCGTTATTAGCTCCAGACATTCTTTTTTTAGTTAAATCATATCTTCTTTTAATTAAAGAATCTTCCTTAACTAAATTTTCTATACTCGCCATTGTTTCTTTTTCATACTCGTGTCTAATATTTTGTTTATTGTATTTTCCTTTGTTTGTAGTGAAGTGAATTAAAGCTATAAAAAGGAAAACAAAGATAACAATATAATTTAAATTAAAAAATAAATCTACTGCTGCTCCTATTATTATTATAACAATTGATTCTAAAACTAATTTAGTAGGTTCAAATGGTAGACTTCCAACTAACTCTTTAGTTCTACCGTTTAAAGCTATAAAATGTGTTTTATCGTTTATATCTTTAAAACTATAAAGCCATACCGGTAAATAAGCTGACAACCATTGTTCGCCGTTATAATCTAAAAATTTTTCTTTCCAATTTACACCTCGGTCATATTGCTTTACAGTTTCGTTTACTTTGTTTTTAATGATATTAGTTATTTTAGAATTAACTAATTTTTTCATATCTGTTATATTTATATCCCTTTTTTCAAAAGAATAACCCTTAACATAATTTGCATTCCATTTAACACAATTTTCAATATCAAAAGGCATAATAGCGTTAATGATATTGTTAGTACTAAAATTATCATGAATATTTAAATTGTCTATATTAGTTTCAATTACTATATCATCTATTAATAAATCAAATTCTCTTTTCACATAAAATAAATCCGCATCATATTCAGTATAATACACTATATCATCTTTTTTTACTCGCATTGAAGCTGTTTTTTCACCTTGACCATATAATCTAGCTTTAGCGTTTATATCAACTACTAAATAAGGTAAATAAATACCTACAATATTTTCTTCATCAAATGATTTTAAAAAGTTTTCACTTGTATAAGATTTATTTTTATTTATAAACTCTTTTATATCAGAAATAGCTTCTTCTTTAGATATCTTAAATGGTAAAATCATATCTGGAACAGCCCCATTTTTAACTTTCATATCAACAGTTAAAGTATTCCGACACCAAGGACATTTAGTAACTAATTCTTCATTTGTATTTATACTTATTGCAGAACCACAACTCATACATTTGAAACTAGTTATATCATCATCAATAATATCTAAAGTCCCTTCTCCTATAACAGTTTCAGTTAATAAAGATGAATCTACATGATTTATTTTTGTATCATAAATACTCTTGCAGTGATTACAAGATAATTTACCTGTTTTAATATCAAAGTGAACATCACTTGATCCACAATTACGACATTTATTTAAGTTATTATTCATTATATCCACCCTACTTTTTTTTATTATATCATGTATTTTTAAATCTGTATATAATAATAAAACGCGAATTAAATTTTATGTACATGAAAAAAAAATCGTGTTATAATATTTTTAGATATGAAGGTGAAATATGAGATTTAAATTTATATTTACATTAATGATTTTTGTATGTATATGTTTTATGAGTATTGGGTATGCAGCTTTAAATATTAATTTAACTATTAGTGGTGAGGCTATCGCTACTGCGTTAAGAACTATAAAAATAACTAATATTTCTATTAAAGAACAATTAAATGGAAGTTATGAAACATATAATTCGAATTATACAAACAACACAACTACAACATTTGTTACATTACCTAATCAAAATTCAAGTATAACTCTAGAAATTGAAATAACTAATGAGACTAGTGCGAATTACCACATAGATTTTATTGATACAGTACTAAATACTAACCCTAATATTTCATATACAATATTGAATGAAGAAATATTGTTTTTTAAACCAAATAGTATTAGTACTTTTGAAATAACTTTTTACTATAAGAATGTGATTAATGATAATAATAACATCTCACTATCGCTAGAGTATAATTTTATTCAAGTACCTTATGAAAAATTAGAATATATTACAAGTACTGGAACACAATATATTGATACTGGAATTATGAATACTGGTGATTATGTATTTGAAAGTGAATTCTTACCAGCATTTGACGCTAAAGGTGAAGGTGTTTGGTTATTTAGTGGTCGTAAAATTACAAGTCAAACAGTTGGGTTATATTTATTCATATCATCAACTTATAATTTTACAATTAATTCATATGGTGGGAGTACAGGTTCTAACTCTAGTATTCGTTTACCTAAAGATACTTGGTATAATATGTACTTTTCAAGAAACCTTTTTACAATTAACTCAATTAACATTCCTGTATTTCCTGAATCAGGTAGCGCGAATATATTACTAGGAGGAAATTTAGTAAACTGGGACGGCAGTGTGGATACAAGACAATTTGAAGGTGATATTAAATATTTTAAAATAACAGACGCAATAACTGGTGAAACAGTAAGATACTTTATTCCTGTAAAACTAGTAGATACTGGTGAAATAGGATACCTTGATTTAGTAGAAGATAAATTTTACTCTAACATAGGTACAGGTAATTTCCTAGAACCTTAAAACTGTATATTACAGTTTTTTATATACATCTAAATATATACATGATATAATTAGTTTGGTGATTAATATGAATAAAACAGTTACAATGACATTAAAAGTAAGCGAAAATACAAAAGAAAAAATGCTTGAATACTTTGAAGATAAAAAAAGAGAAAAAACTCCTGATTATGCTTTATTTCAAGCTTTAGAAGCAGATACAGTAGTTACATTATATAACTCTGGTAAAGCAGTATTTCAAGGAAAATCAGCAGATATAGATTTTCAAATGTGGAAAGAAATGGAACAACATTTAAATCCTAATAAAAAAATAGAATCAACCAGTAGTGAAAATAAAACAAAAGAGAAAAAAGAAATAATTATAGACCCTAAAATATATAACGCTAGTTGTGTGGGTTCTGATGAAACAGGTACAGGAGATTTCTTTGGTCCAATTGTTGTTTGTGCGGCATATGTGAATAGTAGTAAAATTAAATTCTTAGAAAGTTTAGGAGTTAAAGACTCTAAAAAAATGACTGATGATAAAATCCTAGAAGTAGTTCCTAAATTTATTAAAGATATCCCTTATGAATGTATTATATTATCAAATGAACAATATAATAACAATTATAATGAATCTATGAACATGAATAAAATTAAAGCTATATTACACAATAAAGTTTTAATGAAAATGACTAACCACGATTATGAATACATGGTTGTAGATCAATTTGCTGAAAAATTTGTTTACTATAATTATTTAAAAGACACTAATCATATAAAAGGTTTAACATTCTTGACTAAAGGTGAAGATAAATGTTTAGCAGTAGCTTGCGCCTCTTTAATCAGTAGATATGTCTTATTAAAAGAATTTGATAAACTAAGTAAAGAAGTTAAAACTTATCTACCAAAAGGAGCTTCTGATAAAGTAGATGATGTTGGAGTTATGATAGTTAAACAATATGGCATAGATAAATTAAAAACTATAGCCAAAATTAATTTTAAAAATATAGAAAAAATTAAAAACAAATTATCAAACTAAGGTTTGATTTTTTTGTATAATTAATTATTACATAAAAAAAATTTAGGAATAATCCTAAATTAATATGTTTCAA
>CAYJEP010000023.1:0-4500 GCA_964369555.1 uncultured Muribaculaceae bacterium
ACTTAGGATCTAGCGCCTTACGGCATGGGGGTTCAAGTCCCTTCGCCTGCACCAATCATACTAAAATAAAAACAATCATTTGATTGTTTTTTTCTTTATAATAAAATAATGTAGTATAAACCACATTATTTTTGAATCATTTTTAGTAAATTAATTTTAAACATATCTTTTTCATAGTTTTCTTTCGATACCATTACACCTTTATAAGTAGTTAATTCAGATTGATGCCCTTCACCTAAAATTCCTTCTGGAGTAATTTTTTCTAACATAACCATTTTTTGTTTACTATAAAACGTATAATATAATTTTACAGTTCCATGTACTCTTGCAAACATAGAATCTGTTGGCAACTCTAACTCATATGAAAAGGTTCCTTCTTCTTTATTCTCATTAATTATAGTTCCTAAGAACTTTCCTTCTTTTAATGATGGATAATAAGAAAAATACATTTTTTTATAAGCTAACATATTATATTTTTTTAATGAGCGTTCATATTTTCTAAATTCGTTTTCATTAACATATTCAAAAATATAGCTTTCCATCGTTCCACCTACTTTCCTACTATAACTTATTGTATCACATTTTTAACTATTGTCAAATATTTTCACAATTATTTAACAGACTTGACACTAAAAAAAATGAATTTTCATTCATCTTTTTAATTTTGTTAAGCTTTTTTAGTGTTACCTGTTTTATAATAACCTTCACTTAATAATGTTTGGTCATTACTTGAATAACTCCATTTAATAATAACATCAGCAAAACCTATTTGAGTACGAGTTCTATATCTATAGTATTTAACTTCTATATAATATGACTCTCCATCAACGTATCCATATTCTGGAACTTTTTCAGTATATTCTACTTTTTCTTTATCCCAGTAGTATTCTTTAACAGTTTTTGTTGAATAAACTGGTTCCCAACCAACGATTTTTTCACTAGTTGAACTTTCAGTAGTAGTTTTAACACATTCATCTCCACTTAATTTATAACCACTTAAGTGAGAACATGAATATGATGTTTCTGCTGCAACCCATTTTCTAGTATATTTTTCATATCTTGATACATAAGTCAAACTACATGGTTCATCACAATCATCCACTATGTTAAAGCTGACAAATTTGTAATCTATTGTATTAGTATCCGACAATGTTTTTTCACTATCAACATATCCAACAAATACCCAATCAGTATAATATCCACTACCTGATGATACTTCTTTAGCTGGTTGTCTATCAGTTACTTCTTTACTATCTTCTACTTTTTCATAAATAGGTGTGTAATCTGAAATCCATGTTTCTTCTACTAATTCATATTTTAAAACATCTTCATATTCATAACGAGTTTCGTAATCATATCCAATGATTCCCCACTCACCTTCACCTTTTACTAATTCTTTTTCAGTTTTAATTTCAACTTGTGTTAAGTTGTTAGATGCTTTATAAGTAGTTGACCATTCTGACCAATCACCATAGTTACTATATTCATTATATGTTTCTTTTTTATATTCATATAAATATTTTACAACTGGATCTGGTGTAGGTGTAGATGGTTCTGGATCTGGTTTTGTAACTGGTGTTTCTGGTTGTTCTTCTTCAGGTTCTTCTTCACAAATATCAGTCTCACAGTAATCATAACATCCTAAATAAACATTAATATAATCAGATGAATCTGTACATGTTAATTGAATTTTCATTAAATATTCATCATCTAATTTAGTTACTTTAATATAAGATTCAGTAACATTACATGATTCATTATTACTATCTGTTAATTCTAAAATTAATTTTTTCTCTATCATTTCTTCTAAAGTGATAGTAACAGAATCCCCTACTTCTTGTGGTAATCTTGGAGTAGTAAAGTAATCTTTACCAGCCACTTTCATACTTTCAATATTATCAGCAAATAATCTACCATATAATGCTTCTAATTTTTCATCTAATGCATCTGCTATTTCCCCAGATACATCTTCATTTGATACATAATTATCATTTAAATAACTTTTAGTTGGAAATAACCAAATCATAATTAATATAAATAAAATTACTAATACTAATTGGATAATTATTTCTCTAAAGCTTAATCCTTGTCTTTCTTCGTACATATTTTTTCCCCCTCATCAACGCCGAATATAATAACATAAATATCATATCTTGTCAAATCCTTTGATTTATATAGAAATCTCGGCCTTGTTCAAAATATTATACCATGTTTTAAAATTTTGTCAAATTGGTATATTTCCGGCTTTGTGCGTAATATTATATCATTTTTTTGATTTTTGTCAAATCAAGCAACACTACTGTACAACCATCATTAAAATTATATATTTTATGGTCTATTACATATCTATTATGTTTTAAAGTTTCTTTAGTCATGGTTTTTAATATACCTGACCCTTTACCATGAACAATTACAATTATATTGTTTTTTAACTTAATATTATCTTTTATAAAATCATTGATAGCTACTCTTCCCGTTTCTCGATCATATCCATGGATATCTAGTTTCGGGTAGCTATCAATAAAAATAATGCTATTTAGATTCATTGTATGCATTTATTACCTCTTGTAATGTAGGAACTGAATTTCTTCCCCCTACTTTAGTCACTGATAAAGCGCCTGTTATATTAGCTACTCTTATCAAGTTATACATATCAAATCCTTTTACTAATCCATATGTAAAGGCTCCGTGGAAGATATCTCCAGCACCTGTTGAGTCAATTGCTTTCACTTGAATAGATGGTATAACAATTGTTTTTCCATTTATATTAGCTAAACAACCTTTTGATTCTAAAGTAATAAATACATCTTTATTAAATATATATTTCATCTTATTATATATTTCATCATATGTGTTACTATCAAAATTCATTTCAGTTATTTCCTCTGCAAATTGCTTTGAACAAACTATTATTTTAACTCTATGGCATAAATCTACTATTTCTTTTTTACTTCTTCCAGCGTCAATAATACTTAAAGCACTAGGATATTTTTCCAATAATTTAATTGACATTTCATATTCTTGTCCATCTAAATATATAATATCAGGATTAAAATCAAGCTCATAATTACTTAACTTCATCAATGGATCTTTATACGTATAAACAGTTCTTGAACCAGTATTCTTATTTGCTAATATAAAACTTGTTGTAGTATCTATTTCTTTACTTAATTGCAAATACTTAGTATTAACATTAACACTTTCAAGTTCTTCTTTTATTCTTTTTCCATATAAATCATCACCAACAACACCGGAAAAATATACTTCTAATCCCCATTTTCCTAATAAATAAGCGGCTGTTGATGCAGGTCCTCCCCCGCATTCAACTCTTTCTTCTAATCTATTTTTAGTATTTTCTAAAGGAAACTCTAAAACTGGATAAGTAATATCATAACTAACATTTCCAACACAAAATATTTTCATTTAATCACCTACAAAACTCATCATAATATATCATATGTTCAGGTCCAATAACAACATCTCCGTTTGAACATACAAGTACATTATTAGTTAAATCAGTGTACATTTTTTCTCCATTTTCATAATTAGTACTTTCAGTTAAATTAACTAAAATGCTATCTAATGAAACTTTTTCTTCATATGCTTCTATAAATGAGTAATAACTTGAATTAACATAGATATTTACATCATCCATACAATAATAATATATCCCATTACCTTGTTCTATAAAATGTTCTTCTTCAAATTCAAATTCACTACATGAATTTTGTTTAGTTTCTAAAGATACCAATACTTTACTAGTTGTCTTAAAGAATAAATGTTCTTCTAACTCATCAATTGTTACTAATCCTTCTTCTAAAGCATCTTTTAACTCATATTTTTTTCTATCTATTTCAATGTAGATTTTTTTATCGCAAGTAAAGGAATATTCATAATGCGCATCTTCATAAAATATTGTCTTATTAGTTGGACAGTATTCTCCTGTTTCATCCCTAATTATAAATTTAATATCTGGCATTGTATCAGTCCATGCGAAATCAATACTACTTTCTTTAATAAATCCCTCTTCTTTTATTGTAACTTTATACCCAAGCGCTAAATACTCAGTATAATAAATATTGTCATACTCATAAGAATAGGTATCCAATACTATTATTGGTTTAGTGTTATTTGACATTAAAAATAAGTCAAAAAGAAAGATAAGTACATATCCTATTAAAGCAATTAAAAAGATTCTTAAAATTAATTTATTCATATCATCACCTATTTTAATTATACACTAAAAAATGACAGTTGCCTATCATTTTTAAGTTATTTACAAGAAAATCCTTCTTCTTTTAATAATTTTATATATCCACTTCTATTATTATCATAATCAAAGTGTTCTTGTAATTTTTCTTCACTATCATCCTTAATAATATACTGATACTTGATTTGAGTAGAAGTATTAATAAGATTAATTCTATTATCTTGTAAATATTCAGGTTCAGTAGATAGTGCTCTTTTAATTATTTCAATATTATCTTCATCACTATCAGT
>CAYJEP010000023.1:4510-10824 GCA_964369555.1 uncultured Muribaculaceae bacterium
CAGTATAATCAATTGTTATAATCGTTTCATAAACATCATTATCATCAAATTTAATTTCATATGTTGTTAATACTTTTAAAGTATCTGCTTCTTCTAAATCTGTACAAGTATTTAAAAGTTCATAATTACCACATCCAGTTACTAATAAACATAATAAAATTAATTTTTTCATTTTTCTCCTTTTAATAAAGATAAACTCACTTTATTTTTTTCCTTAAAGATTTCTAAAACATAACAGTCTACAATATCACCTACTGATAACACCTCTTGTGGATGACTAATATACTTATTAGTTATTTTTGATATATGCACTAATCCATCATTTTTAAGGCCGATATCAATAAAAGCACCAAAATCAACTACATTTCTTACTGTTCCTTGTAATTGCATTCCTACTGATAGATCTTCTAGTTTTAAAACATCACTTTTTAAAATAGGTTTTGGCATTTCATCCCTTGGATCACGGTTTGGCTTTTTAAAATTTAAAATTATATCTTCTAAAGTATAAGTATCTGTATTCAATTCTTGACTTAAACTATTAATATCAAAATCTATATTTAGTTTATCAGTTCCTAAATCTTCCATTTTAAGATTAAACTTTTCTAATAATTTTAAAGCTATATCATAACTTTCAGGATGAATTCCTGTTGAATCTAAAATATTAGTTCCTTCTGTTATTCTTAAAAATCCAATTGCCTGTTCATACACTTTATCTGATAATAATTTTTTAACTTCTAATTTATTTTTAATTTTACCTACACTATTTCTGTAAGTAATTAATTTTTCAATGTTTTTACTAGTTATACCAGATACATACTTAAATAAAGAAGGACTAGCAGTATTAATATTAACTCCAACTTTATTAACAACATTACTAACTACAAAATCAAGTGATTCTTTTAATTTTTTATTTGAAACATCGTGTTGGTAAAGTCCTACCCCGATACTTTCAGGATCTATTTTAACCAGTTCAGCTAAAGGATCTTGAAGTCTTCTTCCAATACTTATTGCACTTCTTTTTTCTACTGTTAAGTCTGGAAATTCAGAAATTGCTAGTTTTGAAGCTGAATAAACAGAAGCTCCTGCTTCATTTACTATTATATATTCTAATTTTTTATCAATAGATTTAATAACATCTACTACAAATGTTTCGCTTTCCCTAGAAGCTGTTCCATTTCCTATTGCCACTATATCTACATTATATTTATTGATTAAATCAATTACTATTCTTTTAGCTTCCTCATATTTTTTAATTGGTTCATGCGGATAGATAACATCAATTTTAATACTTTGGCCTGTTTTATCTAAAACCGCTAATTTACAACCTGTCCTATAAGCTGGATCTAGACCTAAAACTATTTTTTCTTTCATTGGTGGTTGGAGTAATAAGTTTTGTAAATTTTCACTAAAATTAGCTATCGCACTAATTTCAGCTTTATCTTTTAATTCACTTCTTATTTCTCTTTCAATTGATGGTTCAATTAACCTTTTATATGAATCATTAATAGCTTCAATTATAATTTCTTTTACAAAAGAATCTTTAGTATTTTTACTAATTAAAAATTCTAATATTTCTTCTTTTGGCGGTATTATACTAACCGTAGTTATTTTTTCATTTTCACTTCTATTTAAAGCTAGTATTCTATGTGATTTAATATATTTTACTGCTTCTTCATAGTCATAATACATTTCATAAGTTTTATTTAAATCAACACTATCTTTTTTCTTTTTAGATTTAATTAAACCTTTATTATAAGTAATATTTCTAATAAACTTTCTAAAATAAGCATTATCACTTATCCATTCAGCTATTATATATTTAGCGCCTTCTATTGCTTCTTTAGTAGTTTTAACTTTATCATTAATAAATTTAGCGCACATAGTGTCTAAATCACCTTCTTTAGGGTGTGACATAATCATTTTAGCTAAAGGTTCTAAACCATTATTAATAGCGTCTGTTGCTTTTGTTTTTTTCTTTTCTTTATATGGTCTATATAAATCTTCTACTTCTACTAACTTATTACATTTTAAAATATTTATTTTTAACTCTTCTGTTAATAAACCTTTTTCATCTATTAGTCTAATAACATCTTCTTTTCTTTTAAATAAATTGACTTGATATTCATAAATTTCATTTATTTTTCTTACTTGTTCTTCATCTAACCCTTTAGTAGCTTCTTTTCTATACCTAGCAATAAAGGGAATTGTATTCCCTTCTTTTAATAAGTTTAAAACTGTTTCTACTTGTTTATTAGTTACATTTAATTCTATACTTGTGTTTTTTATTATATCTGTATTCATTTTTTACTTTTTTCATAACTTTCTATTAAATTTTCCAGTAACATAGCTACTGTCATAGGCCCTACTCCACCTGGTACGGGTGTGATAGAAGCAATTTCTTTTATATTTTCAAAATCACAATCACCATATAACTTGTTATCTTCTCTATTAATTCCAATATCGATAACTATACTATCTTCTTTAACCATATCTTTTGTTATTAAATGTTTAACGCCTACTGCTGATATTAAAATATCAGCTGTTTTAGTAATACTTTTTAAATCTTTTGTTTTAGAATGTGCCATAGTTACAGTCGCATTCTCATTTAACATCATCATAAATAATGGTTTAGATACTAAATCTGATCTTCCCACTATAACTACGTGTTTTGACTCTAAAGGTATATCATAATACTCTAATAACCTCAGCACACCTTTAGGTGTACAAGGGATTATATTAGGCGTATTTTTATATAACTTAACAGTATTATACAAAGTCAACCCATCCACATCTTTACTTTTATCAATTGTTGATATTAATCTGCTTACATTAAAATTATCAGGTATTGGAAATTGAATTAAAATTCCATTAACATATTCATCATTATTCAATTCTTTTATTTTATTAATTATTTCTATTTCTTTAGAGTTATTATCAAATTTTATGTGTTTAAAATAGACACTATTTTTATTACATGCCTTTTCCTTAGCTTTAATATAAACTGAACTAGCTTCATCACTACCTATTTGTATTACTGCTAAACATGGCTTAATCATTGTTGTATTAACTCTTAATTTTAACTGTGCTAATATTTCGTCACTAACCTTTTTTCCATCTATTATCATTCTTTTCTCCTTATAAAGGACATTTTTCTGTAACATTTAAAACGCGTGCTTTTAAAATATCCATATCTATTTTATTCTTAAGCAAATCTACTATTATGTTACCTATTTCTATGAATTCTTTTTCTTTGAATCCTTTTGTTGTCATTGCAGGTGAACCAATCCTAATTCCACTAGCTTTGGTAGGAGGCAATTGATCATAAGGAATGGTATTTTTATTAACTGAAATATATATTTCATCTAATAAAGTTTCCACTTCTTTTCCGGTTCCATACTTTGATACATCTACTAAAATTAAATGATTGTCTGTTCCATTTGTTATTACTTTAAAACCATTATCCATCAAAACTTTAGCTAATGCATTAATGTTTTTTAATACTTGTATTTGATATTCTTT
Organism: uncultured Muribaculaceae bacterium; assembly: GCA_964369555.1. Classification (GTDB taxonomy): domain Bacteria; phylum Bacillota_I; class Bacilli_A; order RF39; family UBA660; genus Faecisoma. Next base: position 8,030 of record CAYJEP010000023.1, read on the forward strand.
AAAACTCTTATCTAAAGCTTCATAAAAACACTGTGCTTTTGCAGCTATAACATGCATTAAAGGACCACCTTGAATACCTGGGAAAATAATTTTATTTATTTTATTAATTATTTCTTCATCGTTAGTTAAAATAATTCCACCTCTTGGGCCTCTTAATGTTTTATGAGTTGTAGAAGTTACAACATCAGCATAAGGAAATGGAGAATCGTGTAAATCTGTAGCTACTAATCCTGCTATATGAGCCATATCAACCATTAAATAAGCATTTATTTTTTTAGCTATTTCACTAAATCTTTTGAAATCTATTTTTCTTGAATAAGCAGAAGCTCCTGCTATAATCATTTTAGGTTTTTCTTTTAAAGCTATTTCTTCTAATAAATCATAATCAATTAAATGTGTTTTTTCATTCACATTATAACTAATTATATTGTAATCTAATCCACTAAAATTTATTTTATATCCATGTGTTAAATGACCACCCTGATCTAAATTCATACCTAATACTTTATCACCAATATTAAGTAAAGCTTTATAAACAGCCATATTCGCACTACTTCCCGAATGTGGTTGGACATTTGCGTATTTACAATTAAATAATTTAGTTACATAATTAATAGCTAAATCTTCTACTTCATCTACAAATTTACATCCACCATAATATCTTTTACTTGGATATCCTTCAGCATATTTATTAGTAAATATACTTCCTTGTAGTTTTAATATACTTTCTGAAACAAAATTTTCAGTGGCGATTAGCTCTATATTTTGTTTTTGTCTTTTAGTTTCTCTATCTAATATTTTTTCTATTGTCTTATCCATACTATCACCATCCTAATTGTATCATATATAGAAAAAATGTCAATTATTGTATAGTATTAAAAAAGATACTTTCGTATCTATACTTCTTTTATAATTATTTTATTTATGTACCCATCTTCATTCTTTTCATTTGATACTAAGTAATCTTTAAACAAATCACTTTGTAAAACATCTTTTATTGTTTGCATATCTGCTGCTTCTTTATATATTTTATCATTAAAAGAAACAACTAAAGCATCTTCATTTTCAACTAAAATCGATGATATATTGTTTAACAAATTAAATAAAACAGAGAAATTTAATAATCCTACATCATCAATGTTTTTATTAAAGTTTTCTATTGCTTCTTCATTATCTGTTCCTTCTTCACCATTTATAATAGTGATTTCTTTTATATAACCTTCACTATCTTTAGTATTACTAACTATATAAGTTTTATATGAATCAGCATTGATCATATTAGGTACAGTTGAGATAGAAGGAATATCTGTTAATCTCATTTCATTAAAAACTACTACTATATTCTTATCATAAGAACTCATTCTACTAATAACATCACTAATTAAATTCTCTACTTCAACTGTAGATAAATTTCCCGCTTTATTAATTGAAAAATTAAAGGTTTCTACAGATACAGAATCAAAAAATTCCTCTGCTTTATCATTTGAATCACTAAATTCTCCCATAATACCAATCATTACCATAAGAACAAAGAAGATAATAGTTATAACTGGAATAGCCATAATAACCATCATCAATTTTTGTCGTTTTCTTAACTCATCTAAATTTAAACTATAAGGAGTATTATAAGTTTGATTTAATGGAGTACCATCATCTAAGATAATATCAGAACGACAATATTCACAAGTATAAATTTTCTTATCAATCTCTATTTTAATTTTCGAACCACAGTTTGGACATTTTGCAGCAACTAATTTCATATCACACCTCTTCTAAAAAAATTATATCATATATTTTTTATAAATATAACTATTTATTTTTAATTATAAAATTATAACTATCTCTACACATATCATCAATAGTATTATTTGTTTTAAATCCTAACTCATTTAAAGCTTTACTACCATCTGCATAAAAGATATCTAAGTCTCCTGCTCTTCTTGGAGCGATTTTGTAATTAATTTTAACATTGTTAACTTTTTCATAAGTAGTAACTATATCTAAAACACTATATCCAACACCAGTTCCAATATTGTAAACTGAGTATCCTTTTTTATCTTTTATTAACTTATCTACTACTAAAACATGAGCTTTAGCTAAATCTTCAATATGGATATAATCCCTAACTCCTGTTCCATCTTTAGTATTATAATCATTACCAAAAACACTTAAACATTCTAACTCTTTAATAGCTACTTTTGAAATATATGGCATTAAATTAGCTGGAATACCATTAGGATCTTCACCAATTAATCCTGATTTATGAGCTCCTACTGGATTAAAATATCTTAAACTACATAAATTATAACTATCGTCAGACTTATATAAATCTTTTAAAATTTGTTCAACAAATAATTTACTAGTCCCATAAGGATTAGTAGTTCCTCCGATTTCCATCTCTTCAGTATATGGAATTTTATTTTTTTCTCCATACACAGTCGCACTACTACTAAAAACTAATGATTTAACATTAAATTCATTCATTACATCTAATAAAGTTAAAACACTACTAACATTATTAATATAGTACATAATAGGCTTTTTAACACTATCTCCAACTGCTTTATAAGCAGCAAAATCAACTACACAATCGATTTCATTTTCTTTAAAAATGGTAGTTAAAATATTTCTATCTAACATATCACCTTCATAAAATTTAATTTCTTTATTAGTAATCGCTTTTATTTTGTCTAAAACATCAATTTTACTATTACTAAAATTATCTAACCCGATTACTTCATATCCTTTTTCTAATAATTCTACACATGTATGGCTACCAATATATCCTGTAGCTC
>CAYJEP010000024.1:0-222 GCA_964369555.1 uncultured Muribaculaceae bacterium
TTTGGTAACTATGTGAGAAACTTAAAAACTAACACTCAATTCCTAATAATTACGCATAAGAAAAGAACTATGGAATATGTGGATAATCTTTATGGAATTACAATGCAAGAATCAGGAGTTTCTAAACTTGTAAGTGTTAAATTAGATGAGGTAAAATAGTATATTAAATATACTTTTTTATTGTGTTTTTATTGATAAAATTATATAATGTAAGTGGTGGTT
>CAYJEP010000024.1:232-7650 GCA_964369555.1 uncultured Muribaculaceae bacterium
ATGGATGTAAATTTAAAAAGAAATATTATATTAGAACACTATCAAAATCCTGTTAATAGAGGTTTGATAGAAGACTCTAAATATATTAAGATAAATACAAACAATGAAAGTTGTGTTGATGAATTAGATATTATCATTAATATTGAAAAAGAAGTTATAAAAGATATTAGATTTGATGGTGAAGCGTGTGCTATCTCAACAAGTTCAGTTTCTATTATGATTGAAACTTTAATAGGTAAAACTATAAAAGAAGCATTAAGTATTATTGAAAATTTTGAAAATATGATAGATGAAAAAGAGTATGATGAATCTATTTTAGAACAAGCTATTGTGTATGATGAAATATATAAACAACCAAATAGAAAAAAATGTGCTTTACTCTCATGGTGGGGGATAAAAAAAATATTAGAAAATAGGTGATTTAATGGCTAAAGGATTGAGTTTAGAAATCGTTAAAGAAATTTCTAAATCTAAAAATGAGCCAAAGTGGATGAGAGATTTTCGAATTAATTCATATAAAGAATTTGAACAATTTGAAAATCCTTCATTTGGACCAGAAATAGATATAGACTATAATGAAATTACTTATTATAAAAAAATGGGTAATTTAGAAAATAATTGGGAAAATGTTGATAAAGAGGTAAAAGATATATTTTCAAATGTTGGTTTGATTGATGCAGAAGAAAAATATTTAGGTGGTGTAGGAGCTCAAATAGAAAGTGAAGTTATCTACCACAATATGTTAAAAGAACTAGAAGATAAGAATGTTATTTTTTGTGATACAGATACTGCTTTAAAAACACACCCTGATTTATTTAAAGAGTATTTTAATAATTTAGTAAAATATGACGAAAATAAATTTACAGCTTTAAACGGAAGCGTTTGGAGCGGAGGAACTTTTATATATATTCCTAAAAATGTTATCTTAGATAGACCTTTACAAAGTTACTTTAGAATAAATTCAAAAAATATGGGTCAATTTGAAAGAACTATAATTATTGTAGATGAAAATAGTGATCTACACTATATGGAAGGTTGTACAGCGCCTACTTATACTACTGATAGTCTTCATGCTGCAGTAGTTGAAATCTATGTTAAAAAAGGAGCTAAATGTCGTTATACAACGATTCAAAATTGGTCAACTGATGTGTATAATTTAGTAACTAAAAGAGCAGTTGTAGAAGAAAATGGAACTATGGAATGGATTGATGGTAATATTGGTTCTGGTATTAATATGAAGTATCCATCTTGTATTTTAAAAGGGGATAATGCAGTTGGTAATACTATATCTATAGCAGTTGCTTCTAAAGGACAATATCAAGATACTGGTGCAAAAATGATACATTTAGGTAAAAATACTAAAAGTAATATTATTAGTAAATCTATAGCAGCTAACGGTGGGACTTCAAATTATAGGGGAACTGTTAGTGTTTCTAAAAAGGCTATTAACTCTAATAGTAAAATTAAATGTGATACTATTTTAATAGATGAAAATTCTAATAGTGAGACTATACCGAAAAACTTAATTGAAAATAATACAGCAACTTTAGAACACGAAGCAACAACAACTAAGATAAGTAAGGAACAATTATTTTACTTAATGAGTCGTGGAATGGATGAAGAAAGAGCCAAAGAGTTGTTAATATTGGGTTTTATTGATAAATTTAAAAAAGAATTACCTATGGAATATGCTGTTGAATTAAATTTATTACTTAAAAAATATTTTTAGATTGCATTATTTCTTTTATAAAGATATAATTGTATTATAGGAGGTACTATGAATAAATTATTACTTTGTTTATTAAGCTTAACTATACTAGTTGGATGTGGAACTAAAGTTTCTAAAGAAGAAACAGCTATGAAGGAATTAACTGATGCATATTATGAAGCTCATTTAATTGGTTCTGAAGATGCTAAAGAAGTGACTATCTCAATATTAGATTTTAAATTAATTAATGAACTCGAACCATTATATGATTTGAAAGATGTAGAACATTGTTCAGATGAAACTTCTATTACAATAAAAATTGATAATGTTAATAAAAAAATTACTGATTATACATTTGATTTAAAATGTGACTAAAGTATCAAACTTATTATTTGATACTTTTTTTATTTTCTTTTTTTTAAGTTTATGTATCTGTTTATAAATATTGGTTATTATTTTAAAGTTTAAATCTTTGAAATGTTCTTTTGTTTGCTTTAAAATATTATGTTATATTTTATTTGAAAGGAGGAAAATATGCTTAATCAATCAATACTAGTAGGAAGAATAGTTAGAGAACCTGAAATAAAAGAAACAGAAAATGGAACGAAGGTAACTAATATCACGCTAGCAGTTCAAAGACCTTTTAAAAATACAAGTGGAGAATATAATACTGATTTTATTTCTTGTGTATTATGGAAAGGAATAGCAGAATCAACTGCAGAATATTGTAAAAAAGGAGATTTAATTGGAATAAGAGGAAGAATTCAAACTCGTGTATATGAAACAGAAGAAGAAAGTAAAAATGTTGTTGAAGTAGTTGCTGAAAGAGTTACATTTTTATCTTCAAAAAAACAAGACTAAAAAAATAATCATTATTGATTATTTTTTTGAATGAAGTAATCATAAAAAATCTCATCAGGTTTTTTATTGAAAATTAAAGCTATTTTAATTGCTAATTCATATGATAATCTACGTTTTTCATTTTCAATTTGCCAATAAAAAGCTTTACTAATATTTAATATATTAGCTATATCTTGGTATGTATATCGATTATCTTTTCTTAATGTTTTTAAAATTTTCATACTCACCATCCTAAAAACATTATACATTAACTAACAGTTAATTTCAATAACAAATTAACCAAAAATTAATTTATTGTATTATGAATATAAATTTGTTATAATAATGTTAACAAAATGATTACAAGGAGGAAACTATATGTTAATTGAAGATAATTATACGATAGTAGGAAGTAGAGTAAAAGAGTTAAGAAAAGCTAAAGGTTGGAGTTTAAAAGAACTAGGAAAACGAGTAGGTGTAACAGATGTATCAATACTAGGTTATGAAAAAGGAACAAAAAGACCTAAAACATCTACTTTACTTAGACTAGCTGCTGTTTTAGAAGTAAAACCTAAATATCTACTAGGTGTTTCTGTAAAAGTAATAGATTCTTTTGAATATAGTGAATTTGATTATAAAATAATAGACGCAATTAAAAGTAATGATGATTTGTATGAAATGTTTATGAAAAACTTTGATGATACTATTAAAAAAATGAATAGTATGCTATAATTTAGATGGTAGGTGATTAGATGATAAAGAAAGTATCGTTTATTTTAATATCTTTGGCAGTGTTTTTTTCAATGTTTCAAGTTCCCATTGCTGCAGAAAAAACATTAGGAGATATTAAACAAGAACTAGAACAATATAAAGAAGATTATGCGAATAATCAATTACAAATAGAACTATCTGAACAAGAAAAACGTGAAGCTCAAGCTCGTATAGATGAGATTGGTATTAGGGTTAATGAAATAAATAAAGAGGTTATTTCCTTGAATTTAGAAATAGATACTTTAAACTTAGAAATAGAAAAGTTGAATGAAGAAATTTATTTACTTGATATAGAAATTCAAAAAAACGAAGAAGAAATAAAAGATATCTTGACTTTTTTTCAAATTGAAAATGGTGAGGAAGCTTATTTAGAGTATGCTTTTGGAGCTGAAGATTTTACTGATTTTATTTATAGAGTAGCAGTTTCTGAACAAGTAACTACTTACAATGATGAATTAATAAAACAACATGAAGAAAATATTAAACAACATGAAAATAGTATTTTATTAAATCAACAAAAGAAAGAAGAATTAAATACTAAAAAAGCAGACTTAGCTACACAAGAAGCTAATTTAATAATAGAACAAGAAAACTTAGATATAGAAGTTAAAAAAATTGAAGCTGCATTAACTTTATTAGATGAAAGAATGATGTCTATTGAAGAGTTAATAAGTGCTAAAGAACAAGAAATAAAAGTATTTACTGATAACGGTTGTACAGATGATCAAACTTTAAATGATTGTCAAATCTCAATTTTACCTGAGGATACTTCATTTTGGAGACCGATGGAAGTAGGGATGATTTCTGGAAGTTTAGGTTTATTCGGACCTCGTTATCCATGTGGTGGGGCAGTATCTTGTAATCATAAGGGAATGGATTATACTGTTTATGGTGGTAGTTCAGGAACTGTACCAATTTATTCTGCTGCTAGTGGAATAGTTGTATATGTTATGAACTATAATACTACTATGTGTAGTCCTAAAAGAGTTTATGTTCAACACAATGTTAATGGTGAAATATACACAACAGGATACTTACATTTAAATAGTATCAAAGTTAGTGTAGGAGATTATGTATCAAAAGATACTATTGTTGGCTATATGGGCGGGCATGAATCAATTGATACTTGTTCAACTGGTGCTCATCTTCACTTTGAAGTTTCAACAGGAACATTCTCAGGTTCATCAGTTACATATTATTCAAGATTATTTGATCCATCAGATGTTGTTAATTTACCAGCATCTGTTAATACATATTGGTATGATAGAACTAAAAAATATTAAAAGGGGAAACCCTTTTTTAATTGTATAAATTAATAAAAAATGATATAATTAATTAGGTGATATTATGAAGAAAATTATATTGTTATTTATTTGCTTATTACTTGTTGGCTGCCAAGAAAAAATAGAAACAATATATAAACTTGATAATAATTTATACAAAGTGAATACACCTTATAAAGAACCTGTCAGTAATTATAGTAAAGAAAGCTATAATAAAAAAAATGTAGAAAAAATGTTAATGGAAATATCAGAAGAATATTTTTCAAATGATTTATATGTTTTTGAAGAAGGACAATATTTAACTAAAGAAAATATTATAGAGTTACTAAAAAATATGCAAAAAGATGTTATTGCTATATATGAGCAAAACTATATTAGTAATGATTCAAAAGCTATTTCTATAGCAATAGTTATTAATAATTTAAATTATGATGATACTTATAATGATATTAAGTATCTAGAAAATCATCTCAATTCATTATGTCCAAATCATAAATTATTAATTACAGTCTACAAAGAAAATGATTCACTACTTGAGGGAAATATAATTTATATTTATGATGGAGAAATGAACTATGTGAATTATAACTATCAGTTTTTAGATAGTAATTATATTTTAAATAATGATTTACAAAGTTATAATGCATTTTTAGATATTAAAAGTAAAATAACTGATAATGATATTTATATTACTGGAGTCGGTTTATATAAAGATAAGTTATTGGAAGAAGTAGTAATAAATATAAATAATAATTATTTAAGTACGAGTCAAATTTTATATATTAGCCAGAATATAACTGCAAGTTTAAATAATTTTATTGATCAGGTAGAAGTTAAAGTAAACTTTAACAGTGGTGAGGATTTAAAAGCACTATTAATCAAAAAAGAAGGGTTCTTGGTTGATTTACAAATTTTGGAGGGATAACATGATAAGTGAAGAAAAAACAAAACACATAGCTAAACTATCTAAATTAAAAGTAGAAAATATGGAAAAAACACAAAAACAATTAACAGATATATTAACAGATATTGATAAGTTATTAAAAGTTGATATTGATTGTGAGAAAATGATTAGTCCTACTAAGGAAACTGATGTTTACAGTGAGGATAAACATGAAGAATCTATTAAACATAATGAAATGTTCAAAAATTCTAAAAATAAATACGATAATTATATTAAAGTACCGAAGGTGATAAAATGAATGTAGAAGAAATAAATAAGTTATATAAAGAAAAAAAATTAAAACCTATTGATTTAGTTTCAGAAATATTTGAAAAAATAGAGAAGTCTAATTTAAACTGCTTTATAACTTTAAATAAAGAAGAAGCTATTAAAAAAGCTTTAGAATTAGAAAATAAAGAAGTGGGTAATATTTTATTTGGGATACCAATTGTTATTAAAGATAATATTATTACTAAGGATTTAAGAACTACTTGTGCCTCTTTAATGTTAGAGGATTTTATTCCTATTTATGACGCTAGTGTAGTTAAAAAAATTAAAGATAGTAATATGATTATAATTGGAAAAACTAATATGGATGAATTTGCAATGGGTTCAACTGGTGAAACTAGTTATTTTGGAAATACTTTAAATCCTATAAATAATGAATATGTACCAGGTGGTTCTTCTTCTGGAACAGCTGCTTGTATAAGTGGCGATTTAGTTTCTTTAGGTTTAGGAACTGATACCGGAGGAAGTATTAGACAACCTGCTTCTTTTTGTGGGATAGTTGGAATGAAGCCTACTTATGGTAGAGTTTCTAGATATGGACTAGTAGCTTTTTCTTCTTCTTTAGATCAAATAGGTCCTATGAGTAAAAATGTTTTAGAAAATGCTTTATTACTTAATGTTATATCAGGTAGTGATGATAAAGATTTAACATCTTCAAAAGAGGAAGTAATTGATTTTACAAGGTTAATTGGTGAATCTATTAAGGGATTAAAAATAGGAATTCCAAATTATTATATGAGCGATGTTATTAATGAAGAAGTAAGAGAAAAAATAAAAAAAATAGTTACTTTATTAGAAAACAGTGGTTGTGAAATTGATTATATCGATATTGATTATTTAGAATATGCTATTCCTTTATATCAAGTAATAGCTCTTGGTGAAGCTAGTAGTAATTTAGCTAAGTTTGATGGTATTAGATATGGATATTGTAGTAATGATGAAAATTTAGAGGATTTATATATAAATTCCAGAACTACTGGATTTGGTTCTGAAGTTAAAAGAAGAATCATGGTTGGAACACATGTTTTAAGTGGTGATAATGCACATATTTATTATGAAAAAGCTCTTAAAATCAGAAATGCTATGACATTAAGTTTTAAAAAACAGTTTGAAAAATATGACTTATTAATTGGACCGACTAATACTAATGTAGCTTATAAATTAGGTACTAAGCAGGATGATGCTTTAAAAAGTTTTTATGATGATTTATTAACAATACCTGTTAATTTAGCCGGGTTACCTGCTTTATCACTTAAAATAGGTGAAAATAAAGAAAAATTACCAATTGGATTACAAATTATTGGAGATTATTTTAAAGAGGATGTTATTTATAAATTAGCTAGTTTTATAGAAAAGGAAGTGAAATAATTGAAAGCAACAATAGGAATAGAAGTACATGTTGAACTTAAAAGTGATGCTAAAGTGTTTTCTAAAGGTAAAAACGATTTCAGTGATTTTTCTAATACTAACATGACTTTAGTAGATTATGGATATCCAGGAACTTTACCACAACTTAATTTTGGTGTTATAGAACTTGCTTTAAAAGCTTGTTTAGGTTGTAATTGTAAAATAAATAAAACTATGC
>CAYJEP010000024.1:7660-10579 GCA_964369555.1 uncultured Muribaculaceae bacterium
ATTTTGATAGAAAAAATTATTTCTACCCAGATTTACCTAAAGGATACCAGATTACTCAAATGGATACACCAATTGGATATGATGGATATGTTTCAATAGGTAATAAGAATATTGGTTTAGAAAGAATTCATATTGAAGAGGATACTTGTAAAAGTATTCACGGAATTAATACACTATTAAACTTTAATAGAGCAGGTGTGCCTTTAATTGAAATAGTAACAAAACCATGTATGGAAAGTGCAGAAGAAGCCGTTTTATATATAGAAAGATTACGTGAAATATTACTTTATTTAGAAGTAAGTGATGTTAAAATTGATGAAGGATCAATGAGATGTGATGTTAATGTTTCAGTTTCTAATACAGATAAATTAGGTCAAAAAGTAGAAGTTAAAAATATTGGTTCTATTAGTAATGTAAAAGTAGCTATAGAATATGAAATTAAAAGGCAAATAGAAGCTATTAATAATGGTGAAGTAATTAAAGATCAAACTAGAAGATTTGATGAAGCTACAAAAACAACTATTTTAATGAGAGAAAAAGAAACGGGAAATGATTATAGATATTTTGATGAACCAGATATTCCAATGATTACTTTAACTGATGATTTCATTGAAAATACTAAGAAAAATTTGCCTATGTTACCAAATGTATTAAAAGAAAAATTAAAAGAATTAAATATTAATGATAACAATACTAAAACATTGATAGCTAATAAAGATTTAAGTCGATTTTTAATGAAAATAACTAATAAATGTGATGCATTAACTGCAGCTAATTTATTAACTGGAGAAGTAATGTCATATTTAAACAAAAAGGCAATTACCCTATTAGAAACTTGTATAAATGAAGAAGATTTTGTAAAAATAATAAATGCAGTTACAAATAAAGACATTACTAATAGTAATGCTAAAGAATTAGTTATCAAAATATTAGAAGAAAAAATAGATGTGCTTTCAAGTATTGAAAAGATTAAAACTAGTTCTATAAGTGAAGATGATATTAAACTAATTATTGATAAAGTTTTAAGTTCTAATGAAGCTTCAATAGTTGATTTTAAAGAAGGAAAAGATAGAGCAATTAAATTTTTAATGGGTCAAGTTATGAAAGAAAGTAAAGGTCAAGCTAATCCGCAAATAGCTAATGATTTGCTTTTAGAAAAACTAAAATCAATGTAGATTTATTCATATTGATATAGTATAATATAATAAAGGAGTGTAACATGAAATTTATTCAAAAATATAAAGTACATATAATAATTGGATTAATTTTTATAATTTTATTAATTTTAGCTAGTGTGGCTGTTTATAAAATGTTTTATCCAAATAGTGGGATTGATAAATATGATTCTAGGATGGATGGAAGTATAGCAATTGATGAAGTAGCTATAGAAAAAATTAAAACTGATATTATTGCTTTAGGAACAACTACTAGTGTAGAGTATAGAGAAAATGGTCCTATGCTAAAATTTATTATTAAATTAGTTGAAAATACTGATACTAATTCTATTAAAGCAATAACACCTATTATCACTAATAATTTAAGTACTGAGGTATTAAACTTTTATGATATTGAAATTTACTTTTCAGGTGAAGGTAACTCTGAATTACCTATAATAGCATATAAATCAAAATGGGCAACTAGTTTTGATTATGCGCTTAATAAAGAGGTGACAGAATGAAAAATAAGAAAAAAATCACCATAATTATCATAAGTGTTTTAGTGATTTTGGCAGGATTTTTAATATATTATGTATTCACTGCTGAAGATAGTAAAACATCTTTAAACCTAATTGAAAGACAGTGGATTGAAAAAAATAAAAATAATTTAATAGATTTTTCAGTAGTTTCAGATGTACCAATATTAAGTAATAATGGTGAAGGTGTAGTTATGGATTTCTTAGAATCCTTAAAAGAAGAAACTGAACTATCATTTAACATGGTTTCTTATAGATTAGGTGAGGAAGCTACTACTTCTTATTCTGTTAAAATTGTAGATGAACTTAATGATAATCAAATTTTAATCTATACAGATAATTATGTTGTTATAACAAAAGAATCTGTTAAATATACTGATGTAACTTCATTAGAAGGTATGACTATTGGTGTTTTAAATGATAATGTTGAAGCAGTAAGCGCAGATTTTAACGGTCTTGATATTGCATATAAAACTTATGAAAATATAGAATCTATGGTAGCTGATACTAATTTAAATGGTATGGTTGTTTTAAAAACCAGTGAATTAGATACTATTATTTCAAATGATTATAATATTACTTATAACATAGTAGATTTAAAAAAACACTATGTTATTGAACTTGGAGAAGAAGAAAGATTAAATGATATTTTAAGAAAATACTATGAGGTTTGGAGTACAAACAACTTAGTAGATTCGTTTGGTAGTGGTTTTTTAAATACTTATGTTGATATTAAAGATATTAGTAGTTCTGATATAGTTAATTTTAGAAGTAAAAGATATGTCTATGGCTATTTAGAAAATGCTCCATTTGATACTGTTTTTGATGGTAAATTAGCAGGTATAAATAATCAATTATTATCGCAATTTTCTAAGTTTACTAACTCTGAAATAAGTTATAAAAGTTATAATACGGTTTCTGAACTAGTACAAGATTTTAATGAAAATAAATTAGACTTTTACTATAATGTAGGTCAAACTACTGAATATAGTATAGATACTATAAAAACAGTAGATGTTTATGATAATAATTTAGTTATTTTAGCTCATGTTAATAGTGTTAAAGATTATACAACAATATCAGCTTTAAACTCAGTATCACTAGTAAAAGAAAGTTACATTGGAGAATATATTAGCGGTTTTAATGTAAGTTCTAAACATTATAATAATATAGATAAATTAATTGATTCAAATGATGAGTTTTTAGCTGTTGACTTACAAAACTAT
>CAYJEP010000025.1:0-2230 GCA_964369555.1 uncultured Muribaculaceae bacterium
TATAATTCAATTACTAATAAAACTATAACAGGTTGTGGTGATGGAACGGTTACAGATAATAAAGAAATATGTCCTTTAGAATATAGATTTAATACTATTTCTGGAATGCAAGCTAGTACAACTCACAATATAACTGGAGTATATGACATGAGTGGTGGAAATTGGGAATTTGTTATGGGATTCACTGTTAAAGAAGATCAGCCTTTTACATCTAAATTCGCACCTAAATATTATAACTCATACGACTATAGAGAAAATATGGATTCTCCTTCTAATGGGTTAATAGGGGATGCTACTATTGAACTTCAAGCTTCTTTAAATCAATTTTGGAATGAAGATAACCATTTTGATACAATAGGTAACTTGAATTACATTATTCGAGGTGGAGATGCTAGAACGATGTCAAGTGCAGGAATATTTAGTCAAAATGTTACAACTATTCATGTCATTTCATTTACTAGTAGATCTGTTATATGGATTATAGATTAAAACTTTATATTAAGAAGATTACTTTTAAAAAGTAATTTTTTTACTATATACATTAAAAAAACAATGTGATAAAATATTTTGGGAGGAGTTAAAATTATGGAAATTAAAAGAAAAATTTATACAATAACAGATACTAATTTAATCTGTGATGCTGGTAATATAGTAATTGAAAATATTGTAAAAGCAAAATTATATGATGGATCAGGTGATTTATTTTTTACTTATCTAAATGATAAAAATAAGACATCAAAAGGAACAGTTGAACTAGAAAGTGAAGATGAAAAAGTTGTTATTGATTTATTAAAAGAAATTAAAAATGGAGAAATAACTACTAGAAAAAGAAATATATTTGAAGCTACAAAGGCATGGTTAACTTTCTTTTTAGCGTGCTTGGTTATTTTAGTGGTTTTATATTCATTAACTATAGAAGGTGGTTCAGTACGAGTTCCAGCTATTATGATACCTATTTTAAACTTTATAATGGATTTTGGTATTTTTAAATCGGGAGCTATCATTACAATATTAACTGTTTTAGGTTGTACATTCTCAATCGTTAATAGAAAAACAATAACTGAATTTAAAAAAGCAAATTAAGTACCTATTAAGTATTTTTTTATATAAACTAAAGTTTAAGTATTAACTATTAATTTATTTGAAGAACATATTTATGGGATCAACTCATGAGCTCATTTTATTTACTAACTAAGATTATTGATTATTCAATAGTTTTTTTATGTTATAATAAATTAAGGTTTATTTAAGAAATTAATTTTATAATTAAATAGAGGTGTTTATGAAAATATTATTAGTTGAAGATCAAAAACATATGGCATATGCGATAGAACATGTACTTAAAAAAAATAAATTTATCTTGGATATTGCTTTTGATGGTTTAGAAGCACTTGATTATATTAAAAATTCTAGTTATGATGTTATTATACTTGATGTAATGTTACCTAAAATAGATGGATTTACAGTCTTAAAGAGAATAAGAGAAAAAGATTTCGAAACTCATATAATTATGTTAACTGCTAGATGTGATTTGGAAGATAAATTAAATGGTTTGAATAGTGGTGCGGATGATTATATTGTAAAGCCTTTTGAAATGGATGAATTAATTGCAAGGATTAATTCTGTAACTAGAAGAAAAGGTGTAATTGGAACTAATGTACTTGAATATGAAGGTCTTTATTTAAATAAGGATACTTTAGAACTTTATAGTGGAAAAGATATTTTCATACTAACTGCTAAAGAACAATTATTAATGGAGTTATTTTTATCAAAACCAAATATAGTAATTTCAAAAGATACTATTATTAATAAAATATGGGCTTTAGATAAGGTGGTTGTAGATAACAATGTTGAGGTATATATTTCATTTTTAAGAAAAAAACTAGAAAATCTAAATACAACAGTTAAAATTAAAACAGTAAGAGGAGTAGGTTATAAGTTGGTGAATGATGTTTAAAAAAATAAGAAGAAATATGGTTATTCTAAATATGGTTATAATATCAATAGTAGTTATAGTATCTTTTTTAATTATTTTTGCTTTAACCGCAAGTGATGTAAAAAATGAAAACATCAAAAGAATAGATGGATTTCAGTTTACTTTATTAACAAATTTCAGAAAGCCATTTGAAGAACACAATATGATTTTTAGTAATGCATCTTCATTTAGTTTAATACTGGATGAAAATTTTAATTTAATAGGTATATCATCTAGTTTAGATGTTAATGATGA
>CAYJEP010000025.1:2240-10472 GCA_964369555.1 uncultured Muribaculaceae bacterium
TGAAATGTATTATGAATTATTAAATAATATTGATTTAGAAGTAGAAAATTATCAGGAAACTAATTTTAATAATTCTGAATGGTTATATAAGATTACTAGATTAGGTGAAAGAGAAAATGAAAAAGGAAATTATTATAAAGTATCACTTTTAGATATAACTTCATCTAATGATGCTTTAGAATCATTATCAATTATGTTAGTAATAACATTTGCAGGTATTTTAGTAGTTATATATTTTATCAGTTTATATTTCGCTAAGAAAGCTGTTAAACCTTTAGAATTATCTTTTAGTAAACAAAAGCAATTTATTATGGACGCTACTCATGAATTAAAAACACCACTAACTATAATAAACGCTAATATAGAAGCTATTAATTTAAATAAACATGAATTAGTAAAAGATCAAACTAGATGGCTAAGTTATATTAAAACAGAAACAACTTCAATGAATAAATTAATTACCGAACTACTTAACAGTGCAAGATTCGAAGAAGAAAAAATTAATTTAGAATTAATTAATATATCAAATGTCATTAAAGATTACATCTTAACTTTAGAAGCAACAATATATGAAAAAAATATTAACCTCAATTTAGATATTAAAGAAAATATTGAAGTTATTAGTAATGAAGAAAAAATATTACAAGTATTAAAAATATTAGTAGATAATGCTATAAAATACAATAAAGAAGATGGTTTTATAAATATCAGATTAATTAAAGAAAAAAAACATATTAATTTAATAATTGAAAATTCTGGAAAAAAAATAGGAGAAGATGATATTAAATATATATTTGATAGATTTTATAAAATAGATAAGTCTAGAACTGATAATAGTTTTGGATTAGGTCTTTATATAGCTAAAAGCATTGTAACTAAGTTAAACGGGAATATATCAGTTACTAGTAGCGAAGAAAAAACAACTTTTATTATTAAAATATAGTTGTTTTTTTATTTAAGTTTTATTTAAGAAATAAAATATATAATGAATATAGGAGGTGAGAAGACTAGGCATAATTAAAAATAATAAATACTAAAGTTAAGCTTTATTTAAAAAATAAAATATATAATGAATATAGGAGGTGAGAAGACTAGGCATAATTAAAAATAATAAATACTAAAGTTAAGCTTTATTTAAGAAATAAAATATATAATGAATATAGGAGGTGAGAAGACTAGATATAATTAAAAACAATAAATACTAAAGTTAAGCTTTATTTAAGAAATAAAATATATAATGTATATAAGAGGTGAGAGAAATAGATAAAAATAATCAACTACTATAAGTTTTACTCAAATAAATATGTGATAGATTAAATGAGGTGAAAATAAGAAAATTCAACATTAATATAATAATATTAATTTTAAATATAGATGATGAAGGAAAGGTGAAATTTATGTTTACTAATGTAGCAACCCGAGGTGGACCTGCTACATTTTTTTTTTGTTATTTAAGGTTTGTTTAAGATTCATAAAATATAATGATTAAGGAAAAGGAGAATAAAAATGAAAAAGAATATGTTTAAGAGAGCTTGGTTAAATATAATAAGAAAACCAAGTAAGACTATAATTTTATTTATAATAATGTTTGTTATAGCTAATTTAGTGCTTGCTTCACTTGCTATATCAAATGCTGTAGATGAAAGTACTGATTATGCTAAAGAGACCATTGGTAGTGATGTTTATTTAAATGTCGATATGGAAAAGACAATGGAAAGTATGGGTGGTATGAGACAACCTGGAGGTAGTCAAAATCAAGGAAACAATGGTGGAAATATTTCTTTAGATGATATAGAGTCATTAATGGTTGAAAGACCTACCATAGATGTTAGTATGGTTTTAGATTTAGCTAATTCTAGTTATGTTAGAGATTTTTCTTATCAAACTAGTATAATTGTTAGTCCAGGTAATTATACTGAGTATGAAACTAGTTCTATGATGAATAGATTAAAAGGTGGAGTAACTGCAATAAATTCTTATGCATTTATTGAAGAAGTTTCTAATAATACAATCGAAATAATAGAGGGAACTTATTTTGATGAACAAACAGAAGATTCTTTAATTATTTCATATGAGTTGGCTATATTAAACGACTTTTATGTAGGGGATACAATTACATTTATCAATAATGATGAAGGGGAAATATCTTATACTATAATAGGAATATTCACATCTACTACAGAAGGATATGAAAATAACATTTATATGAATGTTACTAGCTCAGAGAAATTAATGACTGAAACACAATACAATAACGGTGATTACTCTGTTTCTAATGTTATTTATTATTTGAATAATCCAGATGATACTGAAAAGTTTAAAGAAGAAGCAAGTATGAAATATGACTTTGAAACTTTAAGTTTAACTTTAGATATTGATAATGAAGCATATGAACAAATGGCAGGTCCAATTGAATCAGTGGGGAGTTTTTCAGACACCATTTTAATTACTGTTATCATAGCTGCAATATTAATAATATCTTTAATTATAAATAATCAAATAAAAGATCGCAAATATGAAATTGGTGTCTTAATGAGTTTAGGAGCATCTAAATTAAATATTATAGGACAATTTTTAATTGAATTAGTTATAATTGCAACAGTTGGATTTATAATATCAATAGGTACAAGTACATTTATAGCTACAACCTTATCAGATAGTTTACTTGAAAATCAATTACAAATTGAAGAAGAAGCAGTAGAAAATAATTTCGGTAGACCACAAATTTCAAACATGATTAATATCTTACAAGGAAATAGTGATGTAGAAGTTATAGATGAAATTGATGTATCAATAGAAGTGAAAGAATATATATTACTATTTACAATTGGATATATGATTGTTATTTTATCAATGATTATTCCAGTTATAAACATATTAAAATATGAACCAAAAACTATTTTAACAGGGAGGGAATAATGAATAAATTAACGGTTAAGGATTTAAGATATTCATATCTTGATGGCAATAAACAAAATCATGTATTAAAGGGTATTAATATGGAATTTGAAGCACATAAAATGTATTCTATAGTAGGAGAGTCAGGAAGTGGTAAAACTACTTTAATTTCCTTACTGTCAGGATTAGAAGCTTTGCAAGAAGGAGATATATTATATAATGATGAGAGTATAAAAAAAATCACTTTATCAAAGTTTCGATTAAAATATGTGAATATAGTTTTCCAGTCGTATAATTTAATTAATTATATGACTGCTAAAGAAAATGTAGATGTAGGAATAGATTTTGCTAATATAGCTAAGTCAAAAAATTATGCTTATGAAATATTAGACAAAGTAGGAATAGATAAAGAAAAAGCAGATAGATTAGTTTTAAAATTATCTGGTGGGGAACAACAAAGAGTTGCTGTTGCTAGGGCACTGGCTTCAGAAGTTCCAATTATAGTAGCCGATGAACCAACAGGAAACTTAGATGAAGAAACAGAAAAGAAGGTAATGAATTTATTTAAAGAAATGGCTAATGAAGGTAAAATTGTTATTATTGTAACACACTCTAAAAATGTTTCTAGTTATGCTGATGTTGTTTATAAAATCAAAAAAGGTAAAATTGAATGCTAAAGCATTCTTTTTTATGTTACAATAAAGGTGGTGATTTTATGAAAGAAAAATCTTGCGGAACAATTATTATAAATGATAATAAAGTTTTGTTAATTAAACAAAAAAAAGGTCATTTAAGTTTTCCAAAGGGACATATGGAAGCATTTGAAACAGAAATAAAAACAGCTTTAAGAGAAACTAAAGAAGAAACAAATTTAGATGTTTTGATTGATGAAAGTAAAAGATTTTCTTTAAAATTTATAATGGAAAATGGAATTGAAAAAGAAAATGTATTTTTTATTGCTAAACCTATTACATTTGAAGTTCAAATTCAAGAAAGTGAAGTAATAGAATATTTTTGGATTTTAAAAGAGGAAGTTATAGATGTTTTGGAATTTGATAATATTAAAGAATTATGGAAAGAAATTTTACCTTTTATATAATATTTTTTTCACTAATAGAAAATATTTATTAGGAATAACGGAGGATATTTGTAAATGAAAATAAAATTAGTGTTCATGATAGTTTTAATACTAGGTGTATTATTTATTTCAACAGGGTATGCGGCCTTAAATACAAATTTAAGCATAAGTGGTGAATCTTCTTTAATCACACCAAGAGGTATTAAAATTTATAGTGTTGAGTTATTATCCAATAACGATTCATATGAAAGATATTCAACAACATTTAGTGATGATGAGATTATTTTTAATCCATACTTAAGCAGTACTGTTTCAAATATGGTTTATGAAATTACTATTCATAATAATACAGAAGAAGATTATATTTTAAAGGACGTTGAAGAACTTTATGTATCAAATAATAATATTTCTTTTAGGTTAAATGATTTCATGTATGGTACTACTATTAGTTCTTTTAGTTATGTTACTTTTACAATGACTTTAAGTAGTTTACGTTCAAATCAAACAGGAAATTTAAATCTTAAATTTATTTATGAATTATTTGAAGAGTCTCCTGATATCGCTCAAGTATTAACAGGTGTTAAATCATCGACTAATGCATATGTAAAAACTGGATTTTTTCCTAGTAGTGAATCTAGAATAGTTTTAGATTTTACTTTTTTAGGTCCTAGAGATGTTTCTACTTGGTTGTTCTCGTCTCGTAAAGCTTATTTAAATCAAATGTTTGGTATCGCATGGAATTCAACTGAAAGCTTATTACAATTTAATAATGTTAGTTATAATTTTGGTGTGAATGGATATTTACCTAATACTCGTTATACTGCAGATATCTCTAAAACAGGATTAATTTTAAACGGAGTTAACTATAGTAATCCTGCAGATACAGTTTGGCAGGGAATATTTGAATTTTATATATTTGCTAACAACGAGGCCAGATGGGTGAGAGGGCATACTAATGGTCAAGCTATCATACATTCTTTACAAATTTATGAAAGTGGAGTATTAGTACTAGATGCAACTCCAGTAGTTTTAGATAATGGTGAAACTGTTTTCTTTAACAATGTTACTAGTCAGCCATTAACCAATGTAGGTACTTTGATTCCTATATATGAATAGTATTTTAAAAATTTAATAAACTATGTTATAGTAGATAAAAAAAGAGGAGTTTCTATGATAAATACTAAATATAATGAAGAACAATTAAAAAAATATATCAGTGAATGCCAAGAAAAGATTAGATTATTAACTGATGTTTTATCTATTGATAGTAGTATTTCAAAGTTTGATATATTAAAAACACAAGATATTAGAAATAAAATGATTGAGCAAAAAATAAATCATACTAATAGAGTTGTTTCAGGAATAAAGACTGCTGCTTTAAAGATGGGTGTAGACATAATAGAAATTATGGAAAATGCGGCATTACTACACGATATAGGAAGATTTGAACAAGCTACATGGAATGATAATTATAAGGATACCATTTATAGTGAGATAAATGGAAAAGTTAAAAATCATGCTGAAGCAGGATACGATATATTGTTTAATCAAGGAAAGATTAAAAATTTTAATTTTAATGGTTTTGATGATATTATTGGTGATTCTATCTTATACCACCAAAACGCTATTATTCCAAAGCACTTAAATGGAAGATTAAGTAATAGTGAAATATTAAATATAAGAAAGTTTGCTAATAATCTAGATAACCATATTAATTATGAAAAAGTATCTGGTTTAACTTTACAACTCTTAAAAGATATTGATATGTTAGATATTTTATATCAAAATGTAACAGGTGAGGCTCCATCTTATCTTGAATATTTTAGGGTAGATTTTAAAAGATTTGGTAGGAAACTTAACGTTGATGAAATTGCTTTAAAATACAATTTAACTAAAGAAGAAATAATTTCTTTCAATGATTTAACAAGTTCTTCTTTAGAAAACATTAATTATATTGATGTTCCACTTTATAAAGAAGAAAGTATAAAACAACTAGAAGTATCCGATGAAATTAAATCTTTAATATTCAGCGGTGAATCTCTTACTTTAAAGGATTTGATGGCAAGAAGTGATTGGTCATTTATAACTGGAATGTGGTGGAAGATATCTCAATTTTTAAATATTAATACTACTTTCACAGGAACTTTACAAGTGGTTTTAGAAGATGACTTATTACAAAGGTTATATAACTCATATCCTGATATTTATAAGCCTTTAGTTAAAGATATTATAGATTTTGGGCAAAAAAATATAATAGAATCTAAAACTAAAGAAAATAAAGATAAGATTTATTTGAAAAAATAGATATATCTTTTTTTATTTAGTGTTATAATTTTATTAAGAGGTGTGTTATGTTATATAATTTATCGGTTTGGTTTTTAATTTTTGTTATATATTCAATTATAGGAACTATTGTAGAAATTTTAACTATTTTAATAGATGATAGAAAGTTGATTACGAATAGAGGATTTTTGACTGGTCCTTATATCCCTATTTATGGAGTGGGCGCTATTATGATTACTTTTTTATTAAGCGCTTTTAAAGAGAGTGTACTTTTAACATTTATAATGAGCTTTTTATTATGTGGTTTTATTGAATTTATGACTAGTTATTTTATGGAGAAAGTATTTAATGCTCGTTGGTGGGATTACTCAAAACATAAATTTACTATACAGGGTAGAATTGAACCAAAACGGTTAATATTTTTTGGCTTAATGGGTGTGATGATTTTAAATGTTCTTAATCCTATTTTAATGATTTTAATTAGCAATGTGGATGGAAATGTACTAATATTTATTTCAAGTCTATTTGCAGTATTGATGATAATTGATTTTGTGATTTCAATATTTTTAGCTATGAAATTTAAAAGCAGTAATTCTATTCATTTAGATAATACAGAAGAACACAAAATTTTAGTAAAGAGTTTCTTTAAAGATATCAATTTTTCTATATTGAAAAAATAATCTAAAAATGGGTTTACATAATTATTTGTTCATGCTATAATGATTCTCGGTGATTTTTTAATGAAAGATTTATTTAGAGCAGTTTTATCTGGATTTATCATTACTGTAGCAGTAATTTGTTATTTTAGTGTTGAAGATAAAATTATAGGAGCATTCCTTTTTAATATAGCTTTAGCGACTATATTAATATTTGAACTTAATTTATATACTGGAAAGATTGCATATATTGTAGAAAATGATTTTAAGTATATTAAAAGAGTTTTAATTATTTTACTTGGAAATATTATTGGTGTTATTTCATCTTGTTATTTATTTACAGTAACTAGATATGCTGATAAAATAATTGAAAAAGCAGATGCATTAGTAGAAGTGAAGTTAAATGATAATTTACTTAGTATAATTGTTTTAGCAATTTTTTGTGGATTCTTAATGTACATTGCTGTTGAAGGATTCAAAAAAGCAAACCATGAAATAGGAAAATATTTAATTTTTATTTTATGTATTATGGTTTTTGTGATGGCTGGATTCGAACACAGTATTGCTGATGTTGCTTACTTAACTTTTGCGAATGCTATTTGGTCTTTAGAGTCTTTAATATTTATATTAATAGCTTTAGCTGGAAATGCAGTAGGGGCAATTATTATACCTACTTTAAAAAAATATAATTTATTTTAAACTGTTTGATACAGTTTTTTTTATGTTATAATTAACATAGGAGGATTTATGAAACGTAAATTTATGATTTTTATAATAATAATTGTTGTTTTAATTATTATGATTGTTTCTTGGTATGTAAAGGATGTTCCTATCAAGCTAGTAGAAAACTATAGAGTTATTTCATATAATATTAAATATGCAGAAGAGTATTTAGATAATTTTGAAACTAGAAAAGAAATGATAGTAGAACAATTGCTTAGTTATGAGGCTGATATCATTTCTTTGCAAGAGGCTAATTATGGTTGGATGAATGATGAAGGATTACCTACTTTATTAAAAGATTATAGTTATGTTGGAGTGGGGAGAGAAGATGGAGATTCACAAGGTGAATATGTTCCTATATTTTACTTAAAAGATAAATTTGAAGTTCTTGAATCTAATACTATATGGTTATCTGAAACACCTAATGAGGTTTCAATTGGTTGGGATGCTTCGACTTATAGAATTATGACATATGTTACTTTAGTAAATAAAGAAACGTTAGAGGTACTTACTATTTATAATACACATTTAGATCATGAAGGTAGTGAAGCTGCTTCTTTATCAGTTGATTTAATTTTAAATACTATTAAGAAA
>CAYJEP010000026.1:0-7400 GCA_964369555.1 uncultured Muribaculaceae bacterium
GACTCCCGCAGGATTTTAAGTCCTGTGCGTCTACCAATTTCGCCACTCAGGCATCTAAATGTCTTAACGACAATATTAATTATATAGTATAATATTCAATATTGCAATACTTTTTGACAAAAAAAATGAAAAAATTTTTTTTTCATTCTATTCATCCATAAATTCTTCATATCCGTTAGTAGTATAACTATCACACTTAATATAAGAAATATGTTCTATATTGTCATTACGTCTTTCAAGAAGAACATAACCACTACACTCTTTTCCTGTTTGAACATCTTTAACATTGTCTAAAAAACCAGTTTCTATCAATCTTTCAATTTGAATTGTTAGTTTTTCGAATTCTTCATTATCTTCAATATTTTTATAATATTCTGCTTGATATTCTATACTAGCTTTTCGAATATTATTTTCTATTGATTCATAAGTTTCATTGAAGCGGTTAAGCTCACCGTCAAAAATATTATTACCATTTAACATACTATAAAAAACAAACAGCGCTATAAATAGCACTAATATAAAAGCAAACACCACTCTTATTCCCCAACCATTATTATTTAAACTCATATATTCACCTCATCAAAATAATTTTCTCTCTGTCAAGTCTTTAGTTAATCTATATAATTTAGGAGGTCTTCCAGAAAAACCATCATTAGTTAATCCAGTATCTTCTATGATGTCTAACTGTAAAAGTTTTTTTCTAAAGTTTCTACGATCTAATTTCTTATCTAGAGCATATTCATAAATATATTGTAATTCTGGTAACGTAAAGTCAGCCGGAAACAGTACTTTAAGTATATGACTATTCAATATTCGTTTTTTAAAATTTTTAAGTAAGTCACCTATAATATATTCATGATCATAAGCTAACTTTGGTAAGTTATTTATATCAAACCATTCTATTTCCAAGTCTTCTTTTTCTTGGATATTATATGTAATTGTTACATAATCAGTTAATCCTAAATATGAAACCCCAAGTGTTCTATTTTCCGTTTTCCTATTAATATTGCTATATGAAAATTTCTGTTCGATATATATTTTTTTTATTCCTAAATTTTCATATACTACTTCGCTGATACAATCCTCTAATGTTTGTGTAGCATTCATAATGTCATTAGGCAACATCCAATAACCTTTATATGGTTCTTTTTTCTTTTTCATCATAAGAACTTTTATGCTATTTTTATCAACTGTGAATATACCTATAATAGTTTCAACTAAAAGTTTATCTTTCATATGTACTCCTTTTGCAACATTATTCTACAATATTTATTTCAGTATGTCAAATTACTCTTCCATATAATCTTTCAACTTACGTGAACGTGATGGATGACGAAGTTTTCTAAGCGCCTTTGCCTCTATTTGACGGATTCGTTCTCTAGTAACTCCAAACATTTGACCAACTTCTTCTAACGTACGTGCTTTGCCATCTTCCAACCCAAATCTAAGTTTTATAACTTTTTCTTCACGCTCAGTTAAAGTTTCTAATATATTATTAATTTCATCTTTTAAAAGCTCATTTGTGGTGAAATCCTCCGGACTCATATTATGTTCATCTGGTACAAAGTCTCCTAAATGAGAGTCCTCTTCTTCTCCAATAGGAGTTTCAAGCGAAACTGGTTCCTGACTAATTTTATGAATTTCTCTAACTTTCTCGACAGGTAACTTGATTTTTAAAGCTAGTTCATCCTCAGAAGGCTCTCTCCCTAACTCTAATGTTAATTGTCTTTGTATTCTTGCCAATTTATTTATTGTTTCAACCATATGAACAGGCACTCTAATTGTTCTGGCTTGATCTGCGATTGCTCTAGTAATCGCTTGTCTAATCCACCATGTAGCATAAGTAGAAAACTTATAGCCTTTAGTAACGTCAAATTTATCAACAGCCTTCATCAATCCAATATTACCTTCTTGAATAAGATCTAGAAAAAGCATTCCTCTTCCTACATATCTCTTAGCAACACTTACAACTAGTCTCAAATTCGCTTCTGCCAATATAGTTTTTGCTTCAGGTTCACCAGCTATTATTCTATCAGCCAATTTTAACTCTTCATCTAAAGTCAAAAGCTTTATTTGACCTATTTCTTTCAAATACATTCTTACAGGGTCATTTACTGTTAAATCTTTAGTAAGGACTGCATCTTCTAATATTACTT
Organism: uncultured Muribaculaceae bacterium; assembly: GCA_964369555.1. Taxonomy (GTDB): domain Bacteria; phylum Bacillota_I; class Bacilli_A; order RF39; family UBA660; genus Faecisoma. The sequence continues at coordinate 2,157 of CAYJEP010000026.1, forward strand.
TTTCTTCACTTTCATCTTCTTCGGATACAATTGGAATACTATTTTCATTAAAAACATTATATAATTCATCTAATGACTCTGAATCCAAATCTAACCCTTTAAGAGCTGTGGCTAAATTTTCATAAGTAATATATCCTTGTTTCTTTCCTAATTTTACTAATTCGTTTTTTCTATCGTCAAAACTTTTTATTTCACTAAACATCTTTTTCTCTCCTTGCTAATATTTCCATTATTTTTTGTCCGATTCTTAATTTTTCATCCTCATTTAATTCTTGATTCATTTTTTTGCTAAGCCTCATACATTCATCCTGAGTATTTTTCTCGTCTATTGCAAAAATGAAATCTTCTATCATTGCATCTTCATAGTTTTCTTTAAAATTGAGACTTTCAATAAACCCCACCAGTTTGATTGACTCATTTTTTAAAGAAATTAATATATCCGCAACATCTATATAATTATTTTTTCTGTAAAAATAGATAATTTCTTGCATCAATAAGCGGTAATTTTTATCCGGAAAATAAACAGAACGATTGTCAATAATTTTAATAATTTCTTTATTTCTTAACATATAAAATATCAGCCCAGCTTGAGCCTTTATATATTTATTTGTTTCGATTATTTTAATATTTCTTTCTTTTGGCGCTTCTACTTTCAATAGTTTTGATTTTAAAAATTCCTCTGTCAAATCTGTCTCTATACTTAATTTTTTAATCGTGATTTCTCTTAAAATTTCATCATCAATTTTATTCAATTCATCAATCATCTTTTTTACATACTTTGCCTTGTCTTCAGTTGAATTCAGGTCAAATAAATTTTTATGGTAAATCATTTTAAAATCCGTGACACTCATCGCCTCGTTAATTTTACCTATAAACTTTTCTTTCCCCTTTTTCAGAATATAATCATCAGGATCCAAATTGTCTTCTAATAATATAATTTTAGGAATAATTCCAAATTTTATAAGTTCTTCACTACAAGCAAACGAAGCCTTAATTCCAGCTTTATCTCCATCAAAACATAAAATCACATTTGCCGCCAATCTTTTAATTAGGGCAATATGTTGCTTAGTAAAAGCAGTTCCCATTGTTGCAATTACATTTTTCACTCCAACACTGTAGCATCTTATAACATCTAAAAATCCCTCTGTAATAATAACACAATTTTGCCTTCGACATTCCTCTTTAGCCTTATAAAAGTTATATAAAAACTCACCTTTTTTGAACAAACTATGTTCTTTACTATTAATATATTTTGGAGCATCAATATTTTTATAAATTCTCCCGCTATAGCCTACCACTTTGTTATTAATATCAAACAAAGGAAAAACGATTCTATCATAGAAAAAATCATGATATCCTTTTTCATCTTCAATTACCAAAGTACTACTGATAATATCCTCATGATTAAAATTCTTATTTTTTAAAACTTTTGATAGACTATCTCGACTTTTAATAGCTAGACCAATACCAAATTCTTTTATAATATCGTCCGTTATGTTCCGTTTGAGCAAATAATCTTTTGCAGCATTTCCTAAAGTAGTATTTATATTATTAATGTAAAACTTATAACTTAACTCATATATATCATGAATTCTAGTGTGATTACTGGTTTTTCGAAAATTATTTATCGAAAGATTTATACCAGACATATCTGCTACAGATTTCACCGCTTCAATAAATGATAAGTTATCATATTCCATAAGAAAATTAAAAACATTACCGGCTCTATGGCATGAAAAACAAGTAAAGATTTGTTTTTCTGACGAAACTGATAGAGATGGAGTTTTATCAACATGAAACGGGCATTCACAAAAATAATTTTTTCCTCTTTTTGTTAAATTTAAATACTTACCTACCACATCGACTATGTCAACGGAGCTTCGTATTTCATTTATTTTTTCATTAGTCAATGTGTCCATTTTACCACCTACTTATTAATATACGACAAAAAAGGCGTATTTCCTTTTTTTTTATACTATTTTTTAAAATTTGTTACATAATATTACTAAAGGAGGTTATAATGACTTTAAAAGCCATTAAAAAGTTAGGAATCTTTTTTATTTTTTTTATTTGCTTTCCATTTCACTTTTTATATGATTTAGCTCCTAATTTTTTAATTTCCATATTTTTCCCTGTTAATGAAAGTATTTGGGAACATATGAAATTAATTACCACCTCTTATTACATATATAGTATTATCGAGCTTCTTTTACTTAAAAAAAACAACATTAAAGTAAATAATTACCTTCTACAAATATTCTTAACACCAGTTGTAGGAATAATACTTTATATTTCAATATTTCTACCTATATATAGCATAATAGGAGAAACAATTATTTTAAGCATTGGTTTGTTGTTTGCAATTATAATAATAGAACAAATCTTTAGTTACTATTTGCTAACTATTCCAAATGTCAGATTGCAAAATTTTATTGGAATAATAGGAATAATAGTGACTATTATAGCATTTAGTTACTTAACTTACAATCCCATTTACATTGATTTATTTAAAGATACAACGACAAATTTTTATGGTATCAAAAAAATCAACGCTAGTTGATTTCTTTTTTGATAGCTTCAATATTATTATATTCTATGTCAACACTATCCCCATTTATCATATTTTTCAGTTTAAATTTTTTATTTTCAATTTCAGATTCACCTAAAATAATTACGTATGGAATATTTTCTCTATTCGCATATTCAAGACTTTTTTTAAGCTTAGTTCTTTTCATTTCAATATCTACTTTATAACCAAGATTACGAATTTCAATTGCTAATTTTAATGATTCTTTTTTAGTTTCTAAAGGAATAATCAAGACATCAGTCACACTAGTTTTAAAACGCTCTTCTTGTTTCAAAATTTCGAATATTGAACTCAATCCAAAGCTAATACCAACAGCAGGATATGTTTCACCATCAGATATGAATTCTGTGACCATAGAATCATATCTTCCTCCGCCACCAATACTAGATTTCACTATACCTGTAGCCTCATAAACTTCAAATACATTTCCAGTATAATAATTTTGACCACGTGCTAAAGAAGGTGCAAATACACATACATTATCAACTTCAGTATCCTTTAAATAATATGTAAGTTCATTTAACTCTCTTAATCCCCTATTTATAAAACTGTTTTCTGTGTTCTTAAACATATTATCTAGTTCGTCAAAAGATAATTTGAAATATTTAATTAACATCTCCGCTGATTCCAATGAGACCCCCAAATCAATTAACATAGAAATGAGCTCGTCAACGCTTACTTTTTCAATTTTATCAATTATAGTAGTAACTTCACCAACACGTTCCTCATTGATACCACTTTCTAAAATTAACCCTTTCATTAGGTTGCGACTATTATATTTTAAAACAATATTAATCCCAAGTTCTTTAAAAGCATAGTAGTACAAATTAAGCATTTCCGCTTCTACCAGTTGATCTTCCAAACCTACTACATCAACATCACATTGAGTAAATTCACGATCACGCCCTACTTTAATCGGACCGTTTCTAAAAACTCTATTAATTTCATATCTTTTAAATGGTAATGATAGCGTATTTTTGTTTAACGCAACATATTTAGCAAATGGAACAGTCAAATCATATCTTAGACCTAAGTCTCTATTACCTTGATCTTTCAAACGATAAATTTCCTTTAATATATCATTATTTTCATCATATTTATCACTTAACATATCATAGTGACACAAAATAGGAGTTTCAATACTTTTATAACCATAATTCTCAAATACATTTTTCAAAGTATCACAAATATAATTTCTGATTTTTTGTTCTTCAGGTTTAAAATCATAACAACCTTTAACATTTTTAATTTCCATAAATCTCTCTCTTTCTATAAAAAAACTATACAATCATGTTTGTATAGTTAAAATATATTATTAATATTTCAAAATACAAACATCAAAAACAATACTTGTATTTTAAACATTTTTTATGTTAAAAACTCAAGTATGAATTACAATGATGATGCATATTCGAAAATAATTTTTTCATATAATCCATCCCTTCAATAAGAAAATTTTACCATATAATAAATATAAATGTCAATTAAAAGATTATAATATCAATTATAGCATATTTATAGTTCATTTCATGATACAATTAATGTAGAAAAGAAACACTTTTGATAAATACGAATATTGTATAAAAGGAGTTGAAAATATGGAACAAAATTTTTGGATTGCTTTAGGCCTAACAGTATTTGCTGGATTATCTACCGGTATAGGAAGTTTAATTGGTTTAATCGGTAAAAAAACTAATACAAATTTCCTATCTGGTGCTTTAGGTTTTTCTGCTGGAGTAATGATTTATATCTCTTTTGTTGAAATATTTCCTAAAGCTAATGAGCTATTAAGCATAAACTTAGGAGAAATAAAAGCTGCATGGATCACTGTAATTAGCTTCTTTTGTGGCATTTTAATAATAGGAATTATTGATAAATTAGTACCAAAAAGCAAAAATCCCCATGAAGTTTATAAAATAGAAGATATTAATAAAAAGAATATTAATGTGCAACAAAACTTATTAAGAACAGGCGTTTTTACTGCCTTAGCAGTTGGAATACATAATTTTCCAGAAGGTCTAGCAACATTTATGTCAGCGCTATCAGATCCAAACACAGGTATAGTAATAGCAATAGCAATAGCTATCCATAATATTCCTGAAGGTTTAGCAGTATCTGTGCCAATCTTTTATGCAACTGGAGATAAGAAAAAAGCATTCAAATATTCTTTCTTATCAGGCCTTTCAGAACCAATAGGTGCACTATTAGGCTACCTAGTCTTAAGACCATTTTTAAATGACATGGTAGTTGGAATCATTTTTGCTTTAGTTGCAGGAATAATGGTTTTTATCAGTCTAGATGAACTATTACCTGCTGCAGAAAAATTTGGAAAACATCACTATTCAGTATATGGATTAATTCTTGGAATGTTTGTTATGGCATTAAGTTTATTACTATTGTAGATAAAAAAAGCATAAATACATTTTATCAATTTATGCTCTACTACCAATAATTCAGCAACTATAGCTTGCTGACTTTTTTATGCTTATTTTTTAAACACCTATTATCTATTTTATAATTTTATTAATCAATTTAGCATGTATGACTTGACGATAAGCAGTTGTATCAGTGCATGTGGATAATGTTAAAATTTGATCATCTGAATGCAAATCAACATTAAAATTATAAATACTCCTGCTTTCAATAATCTCTAAAAA
>CAYJEP010000026.1:7410-10251 GCA_964369555.1 uncultured Muribaculaceae bacterium
CTAAAAATTGCGTATAATCATCACCATTAAAATCAGTGGAAATATAATAATCCTCTTTTTCGATAATATACATAGAAAAGATTTCATATTCATAGTAACCATTTTCTGTAACAAATGTAATTACAACATTTTCTTTATTAGTATACCATTCTTCAACAAAAGCCTTTTCAATATTTCCAAACATAGTCGCATTTTTTCTATTATGTCCATATAAAATAACATTTTTATCTGTTTCGTCTATTTTATTTCGGTAATCAGCAAAAATCCAACCAGCTTCATTGTAACTTTTATCAAAAGATCTAGTTAGATAATAATAGTTATTAGTAGATTGAACTACAGGGAATTTAATATCCAAGTTTTTAATTTCTAAATATGCCACTGTATCCGAATTCAATTCCTTAATAGCATCAAAATCTACTTCCAAGTATTCTTTAGTTTCAGTATTACCGTCATCATCAATAATATCAATGACACTTTCTGAAACATGTTTTTCAACAATTTCTAAATTTTTTTGTGTCACTTTATTATGAAAATACCACATCGCAATTTTATATGAAGAATACAAGAAAATACAAAGCAAGACTAATTGAACGATTTTCAAACAAATATAAGTACCCTTTTTATATTTTTTCTCACCAGCAATCATTTTATTATTACACCTTTTTTCCTTTCACAACATCACTACCCATTACTTAGAATTGGCCGCCAAACTAAATAAACTGATCATAAATATTATATTTATGTCCTACTAACAATATTTTTATTTCATTTTATCTACTATATTTATATCACATATAATAGTTTTTGACAATCTATACTAAATGAGTTTTAAAAATTCCTAAAGAACCACCTAGAATTCTAATTAAAAATATTTATATACTTAAAATTAAAATTTCAAAGTTCGAACCTTATTAGGTATGACTAGAACCAAAGTACAAAAGTCCTATTTTTTTATTTTTAATAAACAATTAAATAAACAATATCATTTTGAAATAATACATGATCAGTACTAAAATCATCGTAGTCAACATCTACAATTTGATCAACATATATTCTTTCTAATTTTCTATTAGTATAGTAATTCATAGCTTCATAAATACTCCAAGGCATTGCTAATTTTTTTTCAGTTAATGATCCAAGATGTCTAATTCCAGTAATATATTGCTCTGGGTAATTATCATAAATATAACCAAACTTAGTTATGGTATTCCCAGTTTGTTGTTCGTACTTTAAAATCATTTCATTTATTGTATAACCCATTTCATGCTCTTTTTCATTGGCAAGCAAATGTTCTTTAATGTTTAAATAAATATAAGTATTATTCAATATAAATGAAGCTATTATTAAAAAATAAGTAACATTCTTAAACTTAGAATCTAATGATTTTAATAATAAAATAACCAATGAACATCCCCATAACATCGCTATTGGGCTATTAACTCTTCCAACAGGACCAGTATTAAATGCAAACATTGGAGCAATACATATCATTAAAATAAAAATTATAAAAAATATATAATTTCTAATTTCTTTTTTATTAGATTTTAATAAAGCTAAAAATAAAATAGTAACTACAATAATTATATAATTTAAATAATGCGGCAATAAATTGATATTATAATTAAATAATTCTATAAAATAATCTGTAATCGTATTAAACTGATTAAATAAACTATTCAAAGTTGATAAATTATTACTTCTGTCAACAGTACTACCTAAAATATTCTTACCTACTTCAATAGTTATAATTGACAACGATAAAACCCCTATCAAAATAGCAATCAACTTGCATAAGTCTTTAAATATCATTTTTTTATTTATTTTCTCACCAGTTATTTGCTTTAAAATATAAATTAAAAAAACTAACAAAGGAAATATATTTAATAATCCCTGATAACAAATCGTTGCAATTAAAAGTAAAACAAATATTTTAAAATAGTTTGGATCTTTAATCAAATTTTTAATTGCCAATATAATTAAATATAAACCTAAACACATAACAGCAGATTCTGGGAATAATAAATATTCCAAAGTAAACTGATTTAAAATTAAAATAAAGGAAATTAGAACTATTATCCAATTTAAAAATTGACTATCTCTCTTAACGAAGCTATTAAGTATATTACTAGTTTCATATATGGATAAAGCGACAAATATTATCGCAATAAAATTCATCCCTATTATATAAACTTCTAAAGGTAATTTTAAAATCCCACCTATAAAACATACTATAGCAGATATTATTCTACCATCCAATAAAAAATACTGTTGAGGGTAATTCATATATCCTAAATCCCATAACACATATGTATCAGATGAAAAATGCATTTGTAAAAAACCACTACAAATTAAAATAGTGAATATAGTAATTATCAATAATTTGATTTTATTCATACTGCCTCCCAATACTCCATTAATTATACTATAACAAAGTTTAAAAAAATATAAATCATAATTAAAAAAGTGAATTTTACTTCACTTTAAAGTTTAAAATTAATCTTCGTTCCTTTTAATAATAAATATTATAGTCATCACAATTACTACTACAACTATTAAGATTAAAAACATCATAGATGAATTATTCTCAGTTTTGTTCTCATCTTCATTATCAGATGAATTATTGTTGTTATTTTCATTGTTAGTATCATCATTATCAGAATCATTATTTTCATCATCTAAATCGTCTTGATTATCGTTTTCATCATCTGTGTTTTCATCACCGGATGAATCATCTTGATTATCTTCTGGAACATCTGGAGTAACAACCACATTATTATCTTCTTTTATATTTGATATTGTAATAGGAACATAGATTGTATCACCATATATATCTGCAAACAT
>CAYJEP010000027.1:0-10245 GCA_964369555.1 uncultured Muribaculaceae bacterium
GTCTTCTATATTAGTATCAGACCATTTAGGGATTTTTTCTTTTGTGACTGCTTTAGTAGTTTTCTTAGAAGAGTGTTCCTTTAAAGCTATTTCAATTGCATCACTAACTGTTTTTATATTGCTTCTTTTCCACTGTGAGGCGATTTGTTCAACAAAATTTCTAGTTAATTTATTATTATTTATTTTTAAGACATAATCGATTAAAACATTAACCACACCTGGTAATAACTCTAAATCAACTATTAAATATTCTATTAGTTCTAAATCTTTTTTTATCGGTGTGTTTGTACCTTGTTTATAAGATAAAAATTCGTATGGACTAACTGATTCTAATTGACTAATCAACTTACCTTTTTTAGTATCTGTGTTCTCAAGTTTTCTTAAATTATCTGGTTGATTATTAAAAACTAATTTAGGCTTTTTACCTTTATTTTCAAATTTGTAATAATTACGACAATTTTCTTTAAATATCTCCAAATTAATTTTATAATCATCGACTGAATTAATTATAATTTCTTTTATTTCTTCATTACCTAAATTATATACAAAACTATATTTATATATTGAATCTTTAAGATTTTTTGTTATACTTTTAGTATTTAATAACCCACTTGGTATCATAGATAAAACTTCATTAAAACTTATTGTTGGTTCGAAACTTAACCCTAAATGAGATAATGATTTTATATTAGGAGTTTCACCTTCTAAACTACCTTTAAATGCGTATATTTTGCTAAAGGAAACTGATATATCATTGTACTCGTTATAATTAATTTTGGGTCTAATTAAAGTGTTTATTATTCTTTTATATTCTCTTTTTGAAACATGATTGGTTAAGGCTGTATTTAGGATTGGATTATTTATAAAATCACATTCATTTAAAGGATTATACAATTCATATATATATTTGTTAGTATCTTCTTTTTTTAAATAAGTTTTAAGTAACCCTAAGGCTTCTAATTTTTCTCTTGCTTCTATAATGTCTTCTAATTTCAACTGCATCATATTAATTAAATCAGTATGAATTAAAGTTGTTGATACTAATGAATCACTATATCTCCATAAAGTTAAATAAAGGCTAATTGCAACACTTCCGATAATTGGTTGATAAAAGAGTGTTAGTATACGGTGATTCTGATCATTTAAAGTCATTTTGCTAACGACTATAAATGAATCAATATTCGAAACTGGAACATTCATATTATCAACTCCTTGTCTTTTATATTATCATATTTAGTAAATAAAAAAAAGAAAAATCATTTCTTTTTTTTAAAATCATTATAAAAAATATCATCTGGCTTCAATTTAAATATTTTAGCTATCTCTACAGCTAATTGATACGATAATTTTCTTTTATAATTTTCAATTTGTGAATAAAAACCCTTACTTATATTTAGCATATCCGCCATTTGTTTAGAAGTGTATTTATATTCATTTCTTAATTCTTTTAATTTGTACTGCATGTTTTACTCCCTTTATACTATTTTAACATATAAGTACACTAATAGCGTACTGTAAATAGTTAATTTTTATGAGAAAATAGCAATTGAAGAAATAAAATGGTAATTTTTTCCAATTAAGGAGGAGTTATGTCAAACGAAGAATATAAATACTTAATAAGTAATTTAAAGTACTTTCGTTATATAAAAGGTTATTCCCAAGAAAAACTTGCAGAAATTTCTGATTTATCTGCTTCATATATAAAGCAAATAGAAGCAGGTCGAACATTTAAAAATGTTAGTTTTACTACTTTAGTTAAATTATCTAAAGCTTTAGATGTTGAAATGTTTGAATTAGTAAAAGAAAACACTAAAATTAGTGTTTAAAGGTTTTCTATAATTTTTTCTTGTAACTTATCATCAAGTGTGCTGATAAGTTTTTTTATATTATCTTTTTTTAATTTTAATTTCAAGCATGATTCATAATGATTTAACTTGTCTAAAACTTCTTTAATTGTTTTATGTATAGCATTTCTACTAATATCATAGTTTTCACTTAATTCAGCTAAAGATAAATTATCAAAATAATATTCCTCAAAATATTTTCTTTGTTTTTCTGTTAACAACTCTTTATAATAATCATAAAGTTCGCAAATTAATAATTGTTCTTTCATATTAAACCTATTAAAAATACTAGTCCAAGACCAACAAGTAAAAGTGAAATCAATATTTTTTTTCTTAATAATTGATTATTAATAGCCATAACTAACAAAGATATTCCTATCAATCTTTCTGTTATTGGTTCTAAAGTTGGTTCAAAAAGTGCCAAAACTATTGAAGCAAAAGCAAAGATAGCTAGTCCTATTTGAACAATTAACCCTGCTTTTAAATACTTTTCTTTATTCATCATTACCTCCAAATAACCCATATATATATTTTTCTATATCAAAGGTTTTTAAATCTGTTTCTTTTTCTCCTAAACCAATAAATTTAACTGGAATACCAACTTTTTCTTTAATAGCTAATACTATTCCACCTTTAGCTGTTCCATCTAATTTAGTAAGTACTATTCCTGTTATATTTGTTATTTCTTTAAAATGACTGGCTTGACTAATACCGTTTTGACCAGTTGTTGCATCTACTACCAATAACGTTTCATGTGGAGCCTCTGGTAAATGTCTACTAATAACTTTATTAATCTTATCTAATTCGTTCATTAAGTTTACTTTATTTTGTAATCTTCCAGCTGTATCTATTAAAATGACATCATAATTAGAAGATTTTGATAAACCATCAAATACTACAGATGCTGCATCTGTTCCTTCATTATAAACAACATCACAATCAATTCTTCTACCCCATTCAATTAACTGTTCCACTGCTCCAGCTCTAAAAGTATCCCCAGCAACTAATAAAACTCTTTTACCTTCACTTTTTAACTTATAAGCAATTTTTCCTATTGAAGTTGTTTTACCAACCCCATTAACCCCCACAAATAAAATAACTGTTGGTCCATTCTTATTATAGTTTATCTTATTAACTATAATATCGTTATTAACATATATGATAAACATCTCATCTATTATAATATCCATTAGATCTTTAGAATCAGTTATATTTTCTTTTTTTACTCTTGATTTTAATTTATCAATGAAATCCATAACTGTATTCACACCAATATCAGCCATAATAAATATTTCTTCTAATTGTTCAAAGTATTCATTTGAAACTTTTTTATATTTAGAATTTAAAATTGATATTTTATTGACAAATTCTTTACTTGTTTTTTCTAATCCGTCTTTATAATCATCTAGTTCTTTTTTATCATTTTTATTGAAAAGTCCTTTAAATTTATTAAATAATCCCATATTCTCACCTATTTAATTATACTATAATATAGTGTTGGTGTAAATAAAAAAGGTGTTTAAGCCACCATATTACTTTTTATTTTTTTAAAAACCTTTTGTTCTTTTCTATATATTTGAACTTGACTCATATTAAAATAATCTGCCATTTCTTGTTGAGTATATCCTTCGATATATCTTTTTTCAATTAATTTTCTTTCATTTATATCTAATTTTTTTAATTGTTCTCGCAGCATAATTAATTCATCAATGTTTTTATCTTCAAATCCAATTGTTTCATGTAGATTCATATTATCATCATTCACAGGTTCATCTATACTAATAATTTTTTTTGGTATTGATAAAGCTTTTACAACTGTATCTAAAGGGATTTCTAAATATTCTGAAACTTCTATAAAAGTCGGTTCTCTCATATATTTTTGTTCCAAATAGATTTTAGCTTTTTCTATTTTTAAGTTCATTATTTGAATATTTCTTGATACTTTAACACTTTTATCTTCACTAATGGTTCTACTCATTTCACCAAATATATAAGGATAAGCATGTGTTGTAAACTTTGTATTATAAGTCTCATCATAAGTATTGTAAGCTAAAACCATTCCTAATCTCCCAGCTTGATATAAATCTTCCTTATTTTGATAAAAACTAAAATAATTAGCTATTGAATAAATTAACCTTTCATTTTTAACTATTAATTGTTCTAAATTTTCCATATTCTCTCCTTAATAAATTTTCTATTGGTATAAACATAATAACAATTAATTTATTAAATTATTCATATTCGACAAAACTAGTGTTTTTTTCTTATCGACATACTTTTTAATAGTACTAAACAAATAATTGAAATTATAAATACATTATAAATACTAGGCTCAATTTTTAGTAAATATTTTGGATTTTCTAAAGAGATATTTTTTAATTCCTCATTCAAGTTATTGATAATATTATCTTTTTCAATTGAAACTTGCGCGATTAAATTTTTATTATTTTGTAAACTATTTTCTAATTCTTTTATTTTTTCTAAATAAGTTTCATTTAAAGTTACTTCGTGTTCATATAGTTTAAGTAACTCATCGTTATTTATTTCTTCAGCATAAACGGTCGAATTAATAAAAAATACTAGTAATAATATAAATCTCATTTTATCCTCCTATCTCGAATATATCTGTAAAACATTCTATTTTTTTTATTTCTTTATCTATTAAGACTTCAAAAATAATTTTCTTCTCATCACTTTCAAATAACACTAACATACTTTTAACACTTTCAATTTTTTCATCGGTAATTAGTTTTAAAAAATCTAAAATTTTACTCTCATCAATCAATTTATTTAATAACTGATTTTTTATATTCATAAACACCTCCTACTAGTTATATAAGCCAAAAGTAATTGATTTCCTTTTTTTAAAATAAAAAAAGATATTTAATCTTTCAATTTTAATATCTCTTCTTCTGTTAATTTAGTAATTAATGAAATGGTTTTTATATCAAAGTTATTAATAAACATATTGTTAACAACTTCTCTTTGATTTTCTAAAGTACCTTGTTCAATTCCTTGTTCAATTCCTTGTTCAATTCCTTGTTCAATTCCTTTTTTGATACCTTTTTCTATTCCTTTTTTCATGCCTTCTTTAGTAGCTTTTAAAGTAGCTTTATCAACTGCAGCATTTAAATACATCTTTTGATCTAGCTCATACATCATTCTTCTTTCAATGTAATCCTGCACCTCATCATCTGCATTTAATTCAAGCATTGTTTTATATGCTTCTTCTAACTCTTCTTTACTCTTTGACATACTTTCTATCTCCACTTCATTTTTACTCGCCATGAAATTTAGAAAATCCTTCAATCTATCACTAAAATTGTATTTATCTATCTCTTGTAACATTGTTAAATTAAATATATATTTTCCTTTCACACTTCGTAAATTTCTTTTATTAATAGTATCATACTCTTCTGCTTTTGTAAATGGAAATCCATAATTTTTATCCTTATCATTTATAAAAAATATTCCATATATATTTTTTATTTTTCTATAATCATAACCTGTTTTTAATTGTTTTAATAACTTCACTGACATATAATATTCAAATCTTTCTACTAAACTATCATCACTTATATTTTGCATCTCTATTATAACTATTTCATCATTATTTAATTTAACTACCATATCTAAAATACATATCTTATCATTTATACTATTACCATATTCATCATTATTAATAAATGTTATATCCTCTTCTTTAATATCTAATCCTAAAATTTCATTAATCAACATCTTTAAATAATTTAACTTCCTTGTAAAAAATAACTTAAATACTACATCATTTGTTAAAAAATATTTAATCTTCATATTACCTCCTACTAGTTATATAATCCATAAATTACTTATTTCCTTTTTTCAATAAAAAAAAGATATAAAATTTAATCATTTTATATCTTTAAATGTAATATTCTACAAAGATTTACAAATTATTTAAATGTGTAAACTTATTTATAAAAAGCAAACTTTCCTATTAACGGTAACTTGATATGATCATCAAGATTACTATTCCTTATCCCTGTTAAAATATAGCCAAGACCAATAACAGAATAAATAACATTCGCAATAATAATTAAAATACTACCCATTAAAGTTAGTTCTTTTTCTCCAGTATCCACACCAAATACAATAATACTTTCAGAAAATATTCCGGTTATAATACCATTTATTATTAATAATATTATAAACAATAAAATCAAAAATAAAGTTAAAGTGATTCCTTGTCCAATATGAAATTTTACATGTCTATCACTGATTTTACTAAAACTTACTAACCATAAAAATGGAATATAAGCAATTTTTTTATAAAGGCTAACATCTTCTTTAGGTTTTTGTTTTTTATCCGCTTTTAACCAAATAGGAACTTCTTCATTCATACTATCACCAACTATATTATATCATAATTTTTATAAGTACGGTTTTAAAAACTTTCCAGTGTAGCTACCATCACATTTTACTACTTCTTCAGGTGTACCTGTTACAACAATATTACCACCTTTATTCCCACCATCTGGTCCTAAATCGATAATATAATCTGCTACTTTAATCACGTCTAAATTATGTTCAATTACTAAAACTGTATCACCGTTATCAACTATTCTATTTAATATCACTAACAATTTTTCTATATCATGAGTGTGTAAACCAGTGGTTGGTTCATCTAAAATAAATAAGCTTTTTCCTGTAGGTTTTTTTTGTAATTCCTTAGCTAATTTAATTCTAGCTGCTTCACCACCTGATAAGGTAGTTGCACTTTGTCCTAATTTTATATAAGTTAATCCAACATCACATAACATCTGTAATTTTGTTTTAATTTTAGGATGATTTTCAAAGAAAATAACTGCTTCTTCAACTCTCATTTCTAATACATCATAAATATTTTTATCCTTATATTTAATATCTAGTGTTTCTCTATTGTATCTTGTTCCTCCACATATTTCACACGGTACATAAACATCAGGTAAAAAGTGCATCTCGATTTTTTTAACACCATCTCCCCAACATGCTTCACATCTACCACCTTTAACATTAAATGAAAATCTTCCTTTTTCATATCCTCTTATTTTAGCTTCTTTAGTTTGAGTAAATACATCTCTAATATCATCAAAAACTCCAGTATAAGTAGCAGGATTACTTCTAGGTGTTCTACCAATTGGATTTTGTGAAATGTCAACTACTTTGTCAATTAATTCTAACCCTTTAATATTTTTACACTTACCAGCTTTTTCTTTAGTTTTATATAAATTACTTGCTAAAGCTTTATACAACACTTCATTAACTAAACTACTTTTACCCGAACCAGATACCCCAGTTACACAAGTTAAAGTATTAAGAGGAAATTTGACAGTTACATTATTTAAATTATTTTCAGTAGCTTTAACTACTTCCAAATAAGTTTTATTTCCCTTTCTTCTTTTTTTAGGGACCTCTATTTTTAATTTACCAGATAAATATTTACCTGTTAAACTAGATTCATCTTCCATAACTTCTTTTGGAGTCCCGCAAGAAACCACATTCCCACCGTGTAGGCCTGCAAAAGGACCAATATCAACTAAATAATCTGAAGCTAACATAGTATCAGTATCGTGTTCCACTACTATTAAAGTATTTCCTAAATCACGCATTTCTAATAAAGATTTAATTAATCTTTCATTATCTCTTTGGTGTAGTCCAATACTAGGTTCATCTAAAACATATAAAACACCAGTTAATCTAGAGCCAATTTGTGTAGCGAGTCTTATTCTTTGTGCTTCTCCACCTGATAAAGTTTTTGCTTCTCTACTTAAAGTTAAATAATCTAATCCAACATTAATTAAAAAATCAATTCTTTCTTTAATTTCTTTAATTAATAATTCTGAGATGTTTTTTTCTTCTTCAGTAAAATTTAAATTGTTTAAAAAATCTCTTATTTCTAAAATACTAAGATTAGTAACTTCATAAATGTTTTTTTTATTTATCTTAACAGCTAAAATACCATCAGATAATCTCGCTCCATTACACGTTTCACAAACGTGTTCTAACATGTAACCTTCAATCCATTCTCTAATCCAAGTAGATTTAGTTTCCATATATCTACGCTCTAAATTAGTAATAATACCCTCAAAATAATCTCTAGCAGTTCTGGTATTACCAGTTTTAGAAACATAATTAAACTCTAAAATATCTTTAGAACCATAAAGTATTATATTTAATTCTTCTTTTTTATAATTACTTATTTTTTTATTTAAATCTAAATTATAAAATTTAGCTAAAGCATTTAATTGAGTTGAATATATACTATTATCATCATCTAGATTTAAAGAAACTATAGCCCCTTCATTAATACTTAGATTTTTATTTGGTATAATTAAATCAATATCAATTTTCAATTTATTTCCTAAACCTTTACAATCAGGACACGCACCATATGGGGAGTTAAATGAAAACATTCTAGGTTCTAGTTCTGGTAAAGAGAAATCACAATGAGGACATGCATATGATTCACTCATAATGATATTTTCTTTACCTATAACATCAATAATCACTTTACCCTTAGCTAGTTTAGAAGCAAGTTCTATTGACTCATACAATCTACTTCTTGAATCTTCTTTAATTATTAATCTATCAACCACAACTGAAATAGTATGTTTTTTATTTTTTTCTAAATTAATTTCCTCTGATAAATCTAATTCTTCATTATCAACGATCACTCTAGTAAAGCCATCTTTAATTAATTTATCAAACAATTCCTTGTGAGTTCCTTTTTCTAAATTAACTATTGGTCCTAAAACTTTTAATTTAGTATTAAGTTCTAACCTTAATACTTGATTAGTCATTTCTTCAATAGACTGGCTTGATATCGGTATATTATGATTAGGACAAATTGGAATACCTATTCTAGCAAACAATAACCTTAAATGGTCATATATTTCAGTTACAGTCCCAACTGTACTTCTAGGGTTTTTATTAGTTGATTTTTGATCTATTGAAATAGCTGGGGATAATCCTTCAATACTATCAACTAAAGGTTTTTCAGTACCACCTAAAAACTGTCTTGCATAAGCATTTAAACTTTCCATATATCTTCTTTGACCTTCAGCATATATAGTATCAAAAGCTAAACTACTTTTCCCACTACCAGATACCCCTGTCATAACTATTAATTTATTTTTTGGTAACTCAATATTAATATTTTTTAAATTATTTTCTCTCGCACCTACTACTTTTATTTTATCCATAAAAACCACCTACTATATTTTGTTTCAAAACATGAATATTATAACATACTTTAGACTCTTATTAGTATAAGTATTTTCTTTTTTCTTCTTTTTTGATATTATGTATATAATAGGAGATGATATTGATGAAAAAAGCGTTTACCTTAATAGAATTATTAGCAGTAATCATAATAGAATCAAACAAAACAATCCATACAACATAAAAAAACATTGAGGAAAAGAGATGAACTAAATCCAATTACTTAAGATAGAAAATAATCACTGTAAAAAAAATAACAGATATCTGTTATTAAAGTTTATTTAAAATCATCAATATTAATATTAAAATCAATATAATAATTACTAGGTTTTTTTATATCAATCAAAACATCAATTCCACCTTCTAAAAGAGCATTAGATACTTTTATTATACCGCTTTCTAGGTGATAAACTTTTTCATTAGGTAACTGTAAATCTACTCTAACAACTCCAGCTCCTTTTCCTAATACTTCCATTTCAGGTTCAAGATAATCAATAATAAAGGTTTGTTTTTTGTAAAGTACACCATATTTACACAAGCGCTTGTAGGTTTTATTATTGTCAATTACACTACTTATTCCTAAATATCCAAAAAATATAAATAATAACGGTAGCAACATAAGAGGTAATATAAACCAATCTATTTGATACAAAGAGTCTATTATACAAGTGCTTGGACTATCAGGATCATAATGAATAATTTGATTGCTCTCGCTAGGCTTAGTGGATGAACCATTTAAACTTTCACAAGAATATTCTTTGCCATCAACTATATAAAAATACTTTTTATAATAGGTAACACTTTCAGTGTGAACCTTTACTTCGATTTCAGTTTTATAAGATAAAATTTCTTCTGTTGAATTGATTACTTTAATTGTATTACTGAGAAATGCAAATCCCAGTAAAAAAGTAAAAACTAAACCTACCATTAAAAAAATCAAACTTGGCGCCAAACTTTTATTGTTTCTTTTCATATTTCTCTACTCCTTTTATACATTGTATAATAAATGATTATTTTTTACAAGTAATATTTAACCACTATATTTTTTTATAATTTTAATGTATAATTAATAAAGAATAGATAAGGGTGATTAAATGATAGGTAAAATAATAAATATGGATAACAATGCTGCTTATGTTAAAGCAGCAACAGTATCAAGCAA
>CAYJEP010000028.1:0-3920 GCA_964369555.1 uncultured Muribaculaceae bacterium
AACATTGTTTTAAAGGCCTAGTATATCCCGGTTGGAAAATAGGTGTTTCTAAATTTAAATCCTTAGTATTATAAAATGATAATACTGAATAAACTTGATCTCTAATTTGTGAAGCAGGTTTACCAGATACTAAAATATCTACTAAAGCTCTTGAAATAATATCATTTTTATGTTTAGTAACATCATCTGTATTTCTAGCAAAAATATTAACTAATTTTAATGCTTTTTCTATTATAGCTAATTGGGAAGGACTATCAACACCAAGTAATAAAGCTATATCATCAATACCTAACAACCAAGTTGGTATTCTTAAAATTTCAGATTCACTAAAGTGTAAGTTTGTTGTATATGCTTTAAAATTAATTCCAACATTACCCTCATATAAACTACTAAAAGCACTGTGATACTCCCCATATGCATCAAAAATAAATAAACTTGATTTATATGGAATATATTGTTGTTTCATAAATAAATTTTGAACTAATCTAGCTACTCCACAAGATTTACCAGATCCAGTTGAACCTAATATAGCAAAATGATTACTAAAATACTGATTAATATTTACGTGTATTTTAACACCTTCATATATAGGGGATAAACCTAAATATAAATCTTTATATTCTTTATAATCTTCAACACTTATAATCATTGGAATACGTTCTTTTGAAATAAGTTTAACTACTGATGAAAATGCAGGTTTAACCATAACACCATAAACAAATTTACTATTAATCATCTCGCCTAATAGATTTACATAAGCAATTCCATCCTTAATATTAATTATTTCACCAATGATTTTTCGTCCACCTTCTACCTCATCATCTAAAATAACATGAACATTTACTAGATTTTTGAACTCTAAAACATTAATTTCTAATTTAACTAAAACAATATTTTCTTCTATTCCTATAATTTTTCCTAACATGCTTTTAGTCTCCTATTCTATAATAATTATACAACATTTATTAATAAAAATAAATATTTTTATAATTAATTATCAAATTATAAATAAAAAAACGTTTAAAAACGTCTTTAATCCAATATAGGAGTATTTATAATTACATTTCTTGATGAATTCAATGCCGCATTCCCTCTTGTATTTCCAACAGCAAATATCCCTGCTTGTGATCCGGCCGCGTTATTATGTCCTCTAATACTCCAAGGAATACTACTTGTAGTTGGAACATATAAATCATTATCCCAACCTCTTGTCTCAGTTTGAATAGAACCAAAATTTTCTATAAAATTAGATGATATAACAGTGTAGAACTTGGTATTAGCAGTTAACCATTCACTACTAAATCCAGATGAAGCTACATTATTTTCATATACACCCATCGTATATTCCCATGTACCACCAGCCATATCAAAGACACCATAAATATTACCTGTTGTACTTTGATTATAAATACCATCTGATGATTGTCCGAAACCGTTGATACAACTTCCACTACTAGAAGCATCCATTGAACCACCACCACAACCTGTAATAGTTGAAGCATTATTCCATACTGTATCATCATTTCCATATATGGTATTTGAAAGTATTGCAATTGCTCCCCACTCTGTTTCTTTAAGCATTCTACTTTCAGAAGCAGCTGTTAACCCATAGTAAATGTTGTTTTCATATGTTGTGATTGTATTTCCAGAATATATTCCACCTGAAAAAATAATATTTGCTTTAAATAATTCAGAAATAGTATTTCTAATAGGTGTCTTATTAGGTAAAATTGTTGGTTGTGTTAAAGTACCAGTCGTTTCAAATTTACCTACCCATATTCCTGATAAAGGTAAGCCATCATATTCAAACGCTGGATGAGTAATATAATCCCCCGCTTCTACACTAGTTTTAATAGGTGTATCTTTAGAAACAAATCTAATATTATTTTCAATTTCAGCTATTGTTTCTGTAGTTGTATTAAATAATTGATACTCAAATCTAGGTATCCAAACATAGTAACCTAATATATCGTTTTCATCTATCTTAGTTCCTGGCTTTGCTTCATCGTATTCTTTTCTTGTTTCTTCAGTAACTAAAATAGCATTAGCCCATTGTTTATCTAAATATGAATACCAATTAGAATTAATATCTGCTTTTCTTATCGAAGTTCCATTTTGATAAACAATAGGAATCAATCCAAACACAAGTTCTGGATCCGCACCGTTTAAAATATCATCTTCAAACATATAACTTTCTGTAAAAATGAATTCTAAAGATAATGTTTCACTCTGTGTGTTGTAATATCCACTAGGCCTAATTATTAATTTAAAATACAATGTTTCACCTGGTTTTATTTCTTGATAATTACTTATTCCAGTTATAGTATAAATTATATTTTCATTATCATCTATTAAAACATTTATACCTTCAATAAAATAAGTTACAGTTGTAGAATTTTCTATTCCTATTGTATATTCTATTGAAGAAGTTCCATATTGCAGTGTTGAATGATTTGTAATAGTATTATTAGTAAAAGTTGGTGAATAGGTTTCATAAGAACTAGAAGTTTTACTTACCTCATTACTTATAATTCTAATTCCATCGCTAACTTCAAAACTAGCAATACCACTAATTGTTAAATCTGTATTTAAAGCTGCATAGCCCACTGACATTAAAGAAATATTGAGTAAAATTATTATCGATATTATGATTTTTTTCCTTATCATGTTGCCTCCATATCTTGCTTATTAAGTATATCAAAATCAAGAAAAAAAGTAAATCAATATATTAGCAATAAAAAAACAATTGTTCTATAATTGTTCTTGAATTTTATATTTAATCTTAATTGTATTAGTTAAAATATCAGCATATGAAAATGACTTTAAATTATCATTCAATTCGACTATAAATACATTATCATATAA
Organism: uncultured Muribaculaceae bacterium; assembly: GCA_964369555.1. Classification (GTDB taxonomy): domain Bacteria; phylum Bacillota_I; class Bacilli_A; order RF39; family UBA660; genus Faecisoma. The sequence goes on from CAYJEP010000028.1 coordinate 2,866, forward strand.
TTCCTTAATAATAACATTATATCGTTCATACTTATTTCTTCCTAAATTATATTTTATAAATACTTCTTTTCCTATATGTTTATCTAATTTACCTCTTATTTCTCCAATCATTTTTTCTCCTATCTTGGGTATCCTATATGCATAGTCCCTTTAGTTTTAACACCACCCAAACCATTCTTACCATATTTAGTTAATTCAATTATAGCTTTTAAATTAATATCAATAGAAACATCAGATAAACTCATTTTAGTGGCTATTATTGCTGGATCTAAAGCATGAATATTAATTCTTTTAGGACTACTTGCGAAATTAGCCCCAGCTTTAATTAATTCCTCATAATCAGACTGACAAGCTCCAGCTATTATAATTAATTTTTCATGTGATTTTTCCCACTTTCTAGCTTCTTTAACAGCTTTTATAAAGTTATTACTATTCTTATAAGCAGATATTTTTTTATAATATGCATCATGTCCTGTAATAACTACAATACTTGGATTATATTCATCTAACCATTCTTTAATATATAAAGGTACATTTTCTTCTTTTTCAACTATTCCTTTAGCCATTATATTAGCGTCTTTATAATAATCTAGACACCTATTTAAATACGCTGAATCACCATCTATATGTAGTATTTTACCAGGAATATAAAAATAGTCTTCCCTATCTAAATCAAAAATATATTTTACCTTTTCTTCAAATTCTCTTTCTTCTAAATCCTCTGTATCAAATTTCTTTAAATCTATTAATTCACTATCAGCCTTTAATCTAATATTTACTCCTTTTAAATAAGCAACATCATTTAATATATCAGTAATCTCAAACACAGTATCATTACTATAAGAATTCCTTGTAACTAAATCTCCAATTTCAAATTCCATATAATCACCCATTTAACTATATGCTTAAGAAATATATATATAACAAAAAAAGAGTTTAAAACTCTTATTGTTGTACAAATACTACACGATAAATTTTATTTGTATAAATTTTTGAATCTTTAGTTAAACTAGCAGAATAAATCACTTCATAAGTTCCAATATTAGCAGTATCGA
>CAYJEP010000028.1:3930-10027 GCA_964369555.1 uncultured Muribaculaceae bacterium
CGATACTTCTAACTTCATTACCTTTATAAAAATATTGAATATGAATATCTAAATCATTAGTTCCGTCTGTAGCAGTTGCGCCTTGTTCGGTATATACTTCGTTTCTAGCAATAAAAATATTACTCTCACCATTTAAAGATATATTAATTAAAGAACTATTATCCTCAGAAATTAAAACAACTTCATAACTAAAATTATTATTAGTTTTAGTTATTACTATCTCTGTATTAGGATCAAATGGTTCATCTGTTTTTGGATTAACTACATCTACTTGAATATATCCAAGTTCTTTTAAAGTACCTAAACTTATTGAAAGACTTTCTAATTCGTTTAACTCACTAACTATATTTCTATTTTCTAAAGCCCAATCAGCAGCAGCATCTTTTATTTCTTCTAATTGTATTCCGTACAATTTTTCTTTATTACTATTAAGTAAATTATTAACAATTGGAACTGTAATAACTGAAATAATAGCAAGTATTACTATTACAGTTAATAACTCAATTAATGTGAATCCTTTCATATTAATTATTTACCTCAACACATGAATTATCATAAACTAAAGTGTAGTTATATTCATCAGTTACTGTTACTTTTACAACTGAATTTTCTTGTTCTTCAGGTAAACTAGAAACAAAATTACTATCAAGAAATTTAGCAACTTTCAAAGTTTCTAAATTAATACAATAAACATTTCCAGATGTTTTTTCATATAAGTTCATATTAGTAATAACATATGATTTAGTTTGCTCGATCATAAATGTTTCATTAGCTTTAATAATTTCATCTTCAGTAGATGAAATTAAAGAAATAACTGAAGGAACTACTAATAATGAAATTATAGCTAATATAACAATTACTGCTAATAATTCTACTAATGTAAATCCTTTCATAACCCCTCCACTGACTTTATTAATTGTTTTAGTTGTTTTTCACTAAATGGTTTTCTTAAAATACCTAAAATTTTATAATTTTCAGCTTGTTTAACTATATCTTCTTCACCCACACCAGTTATAACAACTACTGGTATTTCAATATTATTAGACTTAATATATTCTAAAACTTCAAATCCATTAACATTAGGCATATTTAAATCTAAGAATATTAAAGAAAGATTATTGTTTAAACTATTAATAGCTTTATTACCATCCTCAGCTATAAGAACCTCATACTCATTAGAAAAAATACTATTAACAAATTTTCTAATGACTTCAGAATCATCTACAACTAATATTTTTTTATTTTTATTGATTACTTGTATTTCCTCTTCAATTATTTCTAAACCTAAATATTCACTAACAACATTTATAACTTTCCTAGCTTCATCTATCAAAATATCAAAGTTATCATAAACATAATAAATGTTATTAGCTTTACTTTGTAATTCATGTTCATAAGCTAAATCCCCTAATGTTTCAAAACCAAAATATCTAGCGTCACTTTTTAAAGAATGTACTTTAATAGCGTAATTTGCCATATCTGCTTTTTCTTTAAAATTAGTTATATCACTTAGCTTTTGTTCTACTTCACCATAAAATGTTTGTAACATTTCATTATAGGTTGCCATATCACCAAAAATTTCTAAACTTTTATCTAAATTTACATTATTTCTTTTAAGAATATCTATATCTTTCATAATCTCACCTATTATTATAATACCATAACTTAATTTAAATATCTAGGGTTTAAGATAAAAAAAAACAAACATTTTAGTTTGAATTTTCTAATTTTTCTAAAACCTCTTTAGTTACTTCAATAGTTTTAGTTTTTACAGCACTTGCTGCTTTTTCTAAAACCGGTGTTCCTTTTTCAATAGCATAATCAACTAATTCACTAGCTTTTTTTTGTAATTGTTTAGCTTTTTTCTGAGCTATTTTAATTACTTTTTCTTTATCTAAATCTTCTAATTCAGCTTTGATTTCATCGATTTTAAGTTCAATTGATAGCTTAACTTCTTCCATATCAATTTCTTTTGTTTTAGCAATTAACTCATCAATTTTTTCTTTTAACTCTTTTCTTGTTTCACTACCTTTTTTAGGAGCGAACAATACACCTAAACCAGCTCCTACTGCTAATCCAGCTACGAATTTTCCAATTCCTTTTTTCTTTGTCATTTTTTATCACCTTTCTTTTTTTTAAATAAATTTGCAATTCCAGATGAAATAAATCCAACAACTCTATCACTCACACTAGCTATTGCATCGGTTGCCATGTCTACCATATCAAACGCACCATCTAATTTATTTAATTTTTCATCAACATCATCTACCACTTTATCAACTTTACCTAAAGTTTTAATTAACTTAATTAAAGCTATTATTGCAGTTATTAATAGTATAATCAAAAATACATAAATTATTATAACTAATACTTCATTAGTATCCATCTTTATTTCCTCCATTTTCATACATAATATCAATTAAATTTAATAATTCACCTTCTGAATAAGGTTCTTCAATATCAATTAATTCTTCAAAAAATTCTTCTTTTGGTACTGTACTTTTAGCAAAATTAGCAGAATATAAATCAGATTCTAATTCATCTTCTAAAGTTCCATAAGCTTTTTTTCTAACATCATCAATAGTTATTCCAGATTTAATATTATAAGAATCAAGTTCGCCTTTTTCAACTATATCCTCTTTGCTATAATTTTTATCTAACACACCATAAACAGGAGATATGATTGGAGTTGGTTTAAACTTAACATCATCAATTTTTTTAATCTCTTTTTTATAAGTCGATCTAACTTCAGGCTTTGGTTTTTCCAATTCTCTAAAATAATTATCATCAAAAAATATTGGAGCTTGTCTTTCTTCTTTATAAACTTCTTTAACAGGCTCTTTTAAAACTTCTTCAGGTTCTTCTTTAATAACTTCTTTAGCAGGAGCTGGTATTTCAACTTGAATTACTTCACTTTTTAAAGCTTCTTCTTCCTCTTCTAAAAACAATTTTTTCATTTTATCTACAAAACTCATTCTAACACCTCTCCCTCTAACCTTAAAAATCCGTCACTTTCTTTTTTTGATGTGAAGATGTCATATGATTCCTCTAAAATTAAGAATTCATCATCAATTACTAACTTTATAACTTCATCATTATATTTTACAGTCGATAAAATATATGACGAGTAAAGAATTACATCTTCTATATCATTTTCTGAAACAACAGTCTCAATCTTAGAGTAATTGTACATAAATTCAACAAAGTAAAGTCCATTATCTTGTTGATTTATTTCTAAATAACCTGTTTTATCGTTTATATCAACTATTCTTGATACATAAGCTTCTTCGTTAATTTCATATTCTTTTGTTATTTTATTATAGTAACTCACAACATCAACATATAAATAATAACTATTTCCATTTGAATATAAGATATCATTATAATCATTTGATGATAGATATGATATTCCCCTTGGAACATAATATTTATATCCTTTTCCGATTTGATTATAAAGTTCATTATCCTTTGAAAGAACCACTTCTATAGTATTATTTATGTCACTAGTATCAATTCTTACAACAGAGCAACCACTGAAGATCAGTATACATAATATAAGCAATAATTTTTTCAATTATCTCACCTACTCTTTTCTAATTATAACAAAATATTTTTTTAATTACCACTGTTTTTTTCTTTTTTGACAATTAATTTGTAAATAGACTGTCCTAAAGACGAAAACTTTTTTTCATATTCTGTCATATGATTTTCAATGTTTTCTTCATGAAGATTTAAACTCACATATTCTAGCTTATATCCGTATTGACTTAAACTAACTAATGAAAAAGAAAATAGTTTATAATTATCAGTTTTCATTTCAATTTGACTTTCATTTTTAAATACTAAATCATATTTTTCTAAAAAATCTTTATATGTTAATCTTCTTTTATCATGTTTACTTTTAGGCCAAGGATCTGAAAAATTTAAATAAATTTTATCAACTTCATCTTTAAACACATCATCAATATATAATGCATCATAACAAATAACCTTCAAATTAGGTAAATCATAATTATTTAATTTATTAATAAGTCCGACTAAGACTGATGGAAACTTTTCAATAGCTATATAATTAATATTAGGATTACTCAAAGCTTTTGAAATAATAAAATCACCCTTACCTGAACCTATTTCTATTTCTAAGCTATCATTTGTAAATAATTTTTTATAATTCCCTTTATATTCTTCTGGGTTACTAATAAAATGTTTATTTTTACTAATAATCTCCATTGCGTTTTTTATATTTCTTAATCTCATAAAATCACCTCCACTATTATACACCATTTTTATGAAAAAGCATATAATTAATTAGAATAAGGAGGATTTATGAAAAAAGAGAGAAATTATTCACCGTATCCTGTATACCCAGTTATGCAGATGCAATCAGGAATGATGCCAGTCCAACCGGGAATGAGTATGCAACCAGGTATGAACATGCAACCTAGTATGACAGTTCAACCAAACATGGGAAACACTCCTATGCCAAATATGCCAACAGGCCCTAACAATATGGTTGGAAATACAATAGAAAATCAATTATCTACATTAACTAATCAAATGAATAACTTAGAAAGAAGAATTAGTGCGATAGAAACCACTATGGGAACAACTTATAATTCAAGTTACCAAATGATGTAATTAGACTAACACAGTCTAATTTTTTTATTGCATATAAAAAGAGGATACCCTCTTAATACATTGAATATGAACTAACTATTATTGCTAATAAAATAAATAATATAAGTAAAACTGTATAGTTCAAACTCGGTGTAGCAACACAGTCGGTTTTATTTACTTTTTCCATACAAACCTCCTATAAATATGCTCCTAATATAATAATTAAAAGAATAAAAAGTACTAATACGATAGCTGCGCTAGATATTCCATTGTTACAACACATATAAATCATCCTCCTTTTTTTCTCTTTTCATATTATTTTATGGTGTTTTTCAATATTTGTGATAGTTATGTTAAAAATATTGTATTATTTTTCTTGATTTGCTATAATGTTTATTGTAATGAAAGGAAAGATTAAACATGAAACATTTTAAAAAAATAGCCCTTATACTTTGTTTACCATTAGCATTAACAGGGTGTGGAGTTCCAGAACTTGCTGATGGAACACAAGTAGTTGCCGAAGTAGACGGTAAACAATTTATTGCAGAGGACTTATTTGAAGCTTTAAAAGAAGATTATGGGACTGGAGTTTTAGTAAGTATAGTTGATGAATTTATTGCAGATTCTACACTAACAGAAGACGAATTAAAAATAGCTACTGAAAACGCTAACTCTGAGCTTGAAGCTTATAAAGCAATGTATTCAACAGAATGGAATGCATTCTTATCAAGTTATGGATTTAATGGTGAGGAAGATTTTTTAAACACTTTAATTTCGTATCAAAAACTTAATTTAACTGTTGAAAGCTATGTAGCATCTGATGTAATTAAAGAAGAAGATATTACTAAATATTATGAAGAGAATATTTATGGAGAAATTACAGCAAGACATATCTTAATTGAACCAGCTGTAACAGATGATATGACAGGAACTGAAACTGAAGAAGCAGAAGAAACAGCTTTAAATGAAGCAAAAGAAATTATTGAACAATTAAAAAATAGTACTAACTTAGAAGAAGACTTTTCTAACTTAGCTAAAGAAAAATCTGATGATGAAGGTTCAGCATCTACTGGTGGTTTATATGAAAACTTCACCAATAATAGTGGATTTGTTGATGAATTTTGGGAAGCTTCTTTAGAATTAGAAGTAGGAAAATTTACTGAAACTCCTGTTGAAACTGAATTTGGTTATCACATTATTTATAAAGTAAGTCAAAATGAAAAGCCATCTTTAGAAACAGTTAGAGAACAAGTTATTGATTCATTAGTTGAAGAATTAATGGCTGATGAAAATGCATCTGCTGTATATTGGGCTGCATTAAGAGAAAAATTTAATTTTAAAATATATGATTCAAATATTGAAGAAACATATGAATTCAGTTTAGATAGTTTAAACGAATAAAAAAATATTAGTATTAACTAATATTTTTCCTAAATTGTAATTTCAACCGCACCACTAAGGTGTGGTTTTTTGATATAAT
>CAYJEP010000029.1:0-9985 GCA_964369555.1 uncultured Muribaculaceae bacterium
ACCAAATCTTCGATCACGATTTTTAAATGTATTAAAAATATAATCAATTTCTTCAGTACTTAAATCTGGAAATAATGTATTTGAAAAATATAGTTCAGCGTATGATAATTGCCACAACATAAAATTGCTCAACCTCACCTCACCACTTGTTCTAATCATTAAGTCGATATTAGGTAAATCTTGATACAAATATTTTTGAAATGAATCGATATCAATTTCTCTAATTCCATCTTCAATAATCTTATTAACAGCATCCACTATTTCATATTGTGAACCATAATTTAAACAAAAATTCAAAGTTTTTAAAGTATTGTTAGAAGTTAAAGTTTCAATTTCAACCATTGCTTTTAAAACATCATCATTTAAACCTTTTTTTCTACCTGAAAAAACCACTTTAATATTATGCTTATTAAATTCTTTAAATTCTTTTTTAAAAAATTTAATGAATAAATCCATTAAGTAATTTACTTCTTCTTCACTTCTTTTAAAATTTTCAGTTGAAAAAATGTACAAACTTAAACACTCAACTTCAGTATTTAAAATATGTTTAATCACTTTTTTTAAATTATTCGCTCCAGCTTTATGCCCCTCACTTCTTTTTAAATTTCTTTTGGTAGCCCATCTACCATTACCATCTACTATTATACCTACATGTTTTAACATCTAATCACCATATTAATTATAACCCAAATTATTATAATATACAATCTTTATATTTTAAAAAAGCAAAATCATTTTGTTTTGACTTTGCCTTCTTTTTCATTAAAGAATCTATCCTCAATTGGGATTATGTTTATTTTTTCTTCTTCGTTATTTATTTTTTCTTTTAAAGCATTAACTTCTTCTAGTTTAAATACATTATCAAATTGTTTAGAATCTAGATGAGTTTCTAATGATTGTTTCAACATATGAAGAGTTTTTAATTCTTGACGATTTTTAGAAAGTCTTTCACTTGGTTTTATAACAACAATAGCTAATGACGTTGCAATCCAAGCAGTAAGTGTAACATCAAATAAAATTTGACTAAAAAACGTTATTGACATCAACATTAATAAAATTACAGCCGCACTAGCGCACACAATCAAAGAAAGTGTCATAAAAGCAATTAAGACTTTGTTACAGTTTTCTAATTTTTTTATCTTCTTTAATAAATTTTGTTTGAATGATTCGTTCATAACCAGCTTCCTTCCATATTTATATTATATAAAATATTATGCAATTGTCAATAAAAACAGTATACATTTATAAGTTAAATGCATACATTAATATGAGGAGGGATAAAGTGGCATCTTATAAAGAAATTGTAACCAAAGCCATTATTGGTAAAGGAAAAAAATATTTTAAAAACAATTATCAAATCACATCAACTGAATCACCAACTACTGTTTTAGGTTGTTGGGTTATAAATCATACATTTAAAGGTTATAAAACTAAAGATAAAATAGGTGTGGATGGTACTTTTGACGTAAATATATGGTATTCTTATGATAATGATAGTAAAACTAATGTAGTTAATAAGAAAATAGAATACAATGATTTATTTAATGTTAAAATAAAAGAGAACGCTGATATTAATAGTGAAACTGAAATAATAGTAAGATCTTTAAACCAACCATCTTGTAACAGTGTGAATATATTAGAAAATGGAAATATTTCTTTTGATATAGAAAAGGAATTAGGTGTTGAAATTGTTGGTGAGACTAAAGTCAAAATCTTAATTGAGGATGATGAAGAACCTTGGGATGAAATACATGATGAAGTTACAAATGAAGATTTAGAAGAAATCGATAAAGTAAACGAGGACTACTTAGGGTAATGTCAACTAAAAACAGTTGACACTCTTTTTATATTGTGTTATAATGATACAAGAAAAGGAGTGATAATATGGCAGTTAAAATCAGACTTAAACGTATGGGTTCAAAACAAAAACCATTTTACCGTGTTGTAGTTGCAGATTCAAGAAGTCCAAGAGATGGTAAAACTATCGAAGAAATAGGTTACTATAATCCTGTTTGTGTTCCAGCAGATATCAAAATTGATGCTGAATTAGCAAAAGAATGGATTAAAAAAGGTGCGCAACCAACTGATACAGTTAGAAGTTTATTCAAACAATCTGGAATTTTAAAAGAGATTCACGAATCTAAAAAAGAAGGAAAATAATGAATTTTCTTGAGCTAACGAAAGTTTTAGTTGAAAGCGTTATACCAGATAAAGAACAAGTATCATTTAAACAATATGAAGAAAATGGTACATTAATTATTGAAGTCTTAACATCTGATTTATATATGAAATATGTAATCGGAAAAAAAGGTTCTGTCGCTAATTCGATCAGAACCATTGTTCAAGCAAGTGGATATATAAATAACAAAAAAGTATTAATTAATTTTGATTCTTTTTAGTGGATATCCACTTTTTTTATTGCCTTAAATATTCTAAAGCTTCATCAATGGTAGAAACTGGAACCAATTTAATATCTAATTTTTCATTAGTAACTACTTCATTAGCCTCTTCATAATTACTTAAAGGAAGAAAGAAAAAATCAGCATCATTTTTAATAGCAGCTTTAATTTTATATTCAACTCCTCCGATTGCTCCAACATTACCAAATTCATCAATAGTACCTGTTCCAACTATATTAAGACCTTTAGTTATATCTTCTTCTATTAAATAATTATAAATAGAAAGTGACATAATTAGACCTCCTGAAGGACCTGATTCAGAAGACTTAAAATCAAATTCAATTTTATTAGTAGTTTCAATATTTTTAGTTTCTGCAACTTGTATACCAATTATTACCCTATCATTTGATTCTATTAAAGTAGATTCTTTAACTCCGTTATTAGTTTTTATTTTAATAGTATCTCCCAGTTGATAATTACTTAAAACTTCAAATAGGTGTTCTTTATTATCTATTAAAATATCATCTACAGCTAAAATTTGTTCTCCAAGTTCTAAAGTGGTATTAGCCTCTTCGAAAATATGAGTTACATAAACTTTTTCATCTGATATAATAACTTCTTCTAAAGCTTTATTATAAGCTACTATAACAGCGTTAGTATTAGCTTCTTCCAGTAAAATTTTATTTACAAATTCTTCCTTTTCATCTCTTACAACAGCTTCTTCTTTAAAAATATCCCAATTGTTATTAAAATGAGCAATAATTAAAGTTGGCAATGTGGCTTCTATACTTAATACATAAGCCATTTTAAACTGGCCTTCAACCTCATACATTTCTTCTAATGTAACTCTGTTAGAAACATTAATAACTCCTCCTGGAGCTTGAATATAGTAAGGAAGTTGGTAAGTGAAAACTAAAAATAATATAATCATAAAAATTATAAATTTAATATTTTCTCTTATTATTTTTACTATATTGTCATATACTTTATTAATCATAATTTTTCCTTTCATAGTGAGGTATAAGATGAATAAAATTTTAAGCAGTATCCTTATAATGTTATGTTTAATATTTGCTGGATATGAGATTCTTTCCGAATCAAATACCATAATATTAGCTGTAAATTATTCTTTTAACATATGGATTAATAATCTTTTCCCCTCTTTATTTCCTTTTTTTGTATTATCAGAATTGTTAATCAACTATGGTTTTATTGAGTTATTAAGTGAATTATTTAAACCCTTATTTGAAAAAGTCTTTAAAATCAATGGGAATGCAGCCTTTGTTTTTTTTATGAGTATGTTAAGTGGATTTCCGAGTAATTCAAAATACGCTAAAGAGTTAGTTTTACAAAAAAAATTAACAGAAATAGAAGCTACTAAAATACTTATGTTCTCGCATTTTTCAAATCCGCTTTTTATATTAGGCACTATCTCACTAACATTTTTAAATGATAAGAAACTTGGAATTTTAATTTTAATTTCTCATTATGTAGCTAATATAGTAATAGGTTTACTTATTAGAAATTATAACAAGAAAGAATATAATTCAAAATTTTCTTTTAAAAAAGCAATACTATCTATGCATAAAAAAAGAATGGAAAACTCAACTTCATTTGGAGGAATTATAACTTCTTCTTTAACAAATAGTATTAATACACTTTTAATTATTTTAGGTGTTGTTACTACATTCTTAATCATAACTACAATAATCGATAATAACTTTCATTTAAACATATACAGTAAGATATTCATTTCTTCTTTTTTAGAGATAACGCAAGGTTTAAAACATATTAGTTTATTATCGATATCAAATTACTATAAAGCAATATTAATTCTAGCAGTTATATCATTTGGCGGATTAAGTGTTCACACTCAAATGATAAGTATTATTGGAAATACGAAAATCAAATATTTACCATTTTTTATAGCTAGAATTTTTCATGTTTTTATATCAATAATTATCTTTATATTCCTTGAAGTAGTACTTTAGCACTATCATATTGATATACAATTTTAATACTTTCAAAATATTCAAACTCCATTCCAGATAATGGAATTTCAATTAATAACATAGAATCAATATCACTATTAAAAACTGGCGCTACAGCATTATTAACAAATATTCCTCTAACTACTATATCTTCGATTTTTTTAGAATAATTACCAAAAGATATTATGTTATCTTGTAAACTTAATTTTAATACTTCATTGTTCTCAAATGTAAAATTATAACAATTATCCCCGCACTCCTCTACTTTTGTAACTACATCATTTAATAACGTACGATTAATCTCATAAGAAATTAGTGATATATCATTTAATCTTTTTGATTCATTATCATTTTCAATAAATTGATTATTTACAACATTCACAATTTGAAATAAAAAAAATACAATGCCTGTTGCTAAAATAACTGAAACTATTAATTCTATCGTTGTAAAACCTTTCATATTTTATCCTCCACTACTAATGATGCATATTCTAAATCGCTAAATTCTAAAATAATATATATTCCTTCTTGATTAGTTAATTGATTAACATATTCTTTAAAACCACTACTATAATTTGGATTAGTATTAATACTTTCTTTTAATAAAGTTAAATCGCCACTTGAAACTATTACAACTGAAGCATCTAAGTTTGCAAATAAATTTTTGCAATAAGCATATTCGTTAACTAAAGCATTAGAACAATCTGATATATCGTAAAATCCGTTTAAAAAATCTGTTTCTTTTAATCCGTTATTATACAAGTATTGCTTTACATTATTAACTAAATAAAGTTTATCAACATTATCATAAGTAAGTAATTTATTATAACTATTATTAATGGCATTTAGCTGAATATATAAAGTAAGTAACACTCCCATAACAACAGCTGAAATCAATATTGTTTCTATTAAAACAAACCCTCTTTTACACTTTTTATTCATAAATTTTCTCCTAATTCTTGCTAATATCCTAAATATATTATATAATAAAATAGGAATAAAAACTAGACCTAAAATAGAAACGGGGAAAAAATATGATAAAAATATTTGATTTTGAGAAAACACCAATTGTGGAAATGGTTAATGAAATACTTGTCGATTCTTCTAATAAAGGAGCTTCTGATATTCATTTTGAACCATTAAATGAAAATATGCGTGTTAGGATTAGGATTGACGGTATATTACATGATTATACAGAAATTCCTAATAGTATTAAAAAAAATTTAATAACACGTATTAAAATAATAAGTGGTATGAACATAACAGAATCACGTTTACCTCAAGATGGAGCTATTAAAGCTACAGTTCAAAATGTTGATTTAGATTTAAGGGTTTCTTGTATTCCTACTAACGGTGGTGAAAAGATTGTTGTCCGTATTATGGATTACTCTATGAGCTTACAAGGAATAGAAAATTTAGGATTATCACAAGCAAATCTTGAAAAAGTATTAAATATGATTAGTTCACCAAATGGAATTGTATTAGTAACAGGAGCTACCGGTTCTGGTAAATCAACTACTGTTTACTCGATATTACAAAAATTAAATACTGGGCAATTTAATATTATTACCGTTGAAGATCCAGTGGAAATGAATATTGAAGGAGTTAATCAAATTCAAACTAATAGTGAAATCGGATTAACCTTCGCCTCAGCTCTACGTTCAATATTACGTCAAGATCCAAATATCATTATGATTGGGGAGATTCGTGATACTGAAACTGCTAAAATAGCTGTTAGAGCTTCTATTACAGGACATTTAGTGTTATCTACCCTGCATACTAATAACGCCTTAAACACAATTGAAAGATTACTAGATATGGATGTTGAAAGATATTTATTAGCGTCAGCTTTAGAAGGTATTGTTTCACAAGTATTAGCAAGAAAATTATGCCCACATTGTAGACAAGTAAGACCAGTTAATACATATGAAGCAGATATATTTAAAAAAGTAATAGGTAAAGATATTGCAGAAATTTATTCACCAGAAGGATGTGAGCAATGTACACATGGTTTTTCTGGAAGAATTGCTGTACATGAAGTATTATTGTTTACACAAGAAATCAGAGATGCTATTTCAGAGGGTATAAGAAGAGAAGATTTAAGAACATTAGTTTATAAATCTGGAGTGGAAACATTATTAAAAGACGGTTTAGAAAAAGTATTAGCTGGACTAACAACAATTGAAGAAGTTATTAAATTAGTAGAATTAGATGATGATAGTACGCGTACTAAAGGCGGATTAGAAACAGCTATTCAAGATAGTAATCTTGGAAATATAAAAGCCCCAATACAATCTAATCCTCAACCTTCAGTTCAACCTACTATTCAAAATATTCCACCAGTAACCAATAATATTGGACAACCTACAAACATGAATGTTTCAAACCCTGTTTTTGAACAAATTTAAAAGTAATGGAAACCATTACTTTTTTTATTTATATTTTTTATTAACTAATTTAGTTCTACAATAAGCACAAACACCTATTTTATCCCCTACTATATTATCAGCGCCACAGTTAGAACAATAAATTACTGTATTGTTTTTTGCCTTTAATTGTTTTTCTTTTATTTTTAAATCATTTTCTCTACTTATGATTTCTTGTTTTTCTTTATATTTATTAATATAATTAGAAAGTTTACTTCCTAGACTAGAAGCTATTTTATTCATAACTGCATAAACAATACATAATACAACTGCCGTAATAAAAATAAATTTACTATAAGAAAGCATCTTAGTATATATTTCATTTTCTATTATATTCTTAACTATATCTTTGTTGAAAAAATTAATTAAATACGGAATATATATAAGCGCACTAATAATAATTAAAATTATAGATATCTCTTGCCATTTTTTATTTAATATAATGTTTCTTGCCAGTATCATAATTATTCCTAAAATAGGAATAAAATATAAAATAATTAAAATAACAGGAATACTTAATATTATTTTCAAACTATTATTCATTTTATATTTCCTTTAAATTGTACTCTCTATTTCCTAATTTAATATCACTTGCATGTTTTAAAGTAAGTTCTGCCGTATTAAAATTATGAGTAGTACAAACTTTATTTAATAAATCATATGATGCTTGATCAATTGCAACTGGATCTGTTGATACTAAAACACCTATATTAGGAGCAATTATTTCTTGTTTAGAACCATGACAATCACATTCAGGCGTTATATTAAAAGCGTATTGAATATATATATTTTTCTTATTTCTACTAGCTGCATATGCATATTCAGCTATTTTTTCATGAAAATTACTAACTTGCCAACTATTACTAATAGCGCTTACTGGACAAATAGGAGTACATGAAGCACAACCGATACAAATATCTTTATCAATAACAGCTTTATCCTCAATTGAAATTGCATTTACTGGACATTTCACCACACAAGCTCCACAACAGATACACTCATCACTAATTAATGGCACACTATTAGAATGTTGGTGAAGTTTCCCACCACGTGAAGCAAAACCCATAGCTAACTGTTTAATAGCGCCACCAAATCCCGCCATACCATGACCTTTAAAATGTGAAACAACTATAAAGTTTTGATACTTGTTAAATAAAGAACCTATTTTACAAGATTTAAAGTTTTTCAAATTAACTTCTATCTCATCATAGTTATCTAAATCATCAGCTATAACAAGCTCTAAATCATCAAATCCGTGCTCTAAAGCAGTTTTAATATGATCACTAGTTTCTGTTCTACTACCTTTATATAAAACGTTGGTTTCAATATATTTAGTCTCAATATCATTATCCTTTAAATATTTTTTAATACCATTGAAATAGTTAGGTTTAATAAATGTTTCATTTCCTCGTTCTCCAAAATGAACTTTCATAGGAACAGTTTTAGCTAATGTTATAGATTCATCTTCTATAATTTTTTTAAGCATATCATAAACTACATCATTCACACTATCATCTAAAACATCTAATCTTTTAAAATATACATTACTCATTTTTTCACTCTCCTATTATATTTTATCATAAAAAAAGAAAAAATTATTTTCTTTTTCCAAATAAACTTATTAATTTTATAAATAAAATAATAAAATCTAAATAAAGTTGAAATGCTGAATATATAGGGCCTTTTTCTTCTCCTAATGTACCAGAAACAGCAATAACCTTTTGTGTATCATAAGCAATATAACCAGTGATTACTAAAGCTCCAACTGCATTAATAATAATATTAAAATCTTCACTTTTAAAAACAAAATAATTAAGTACTGAAGATATTAAAACTACAATAATACCAATAGATAAAATATTTCTAAATTTAGTTAAATCAATTTTAGTAAATCTACCAAACGCTGATACAACTAAAAATATAATTGATGTCGTTAATAAAATTGACATAATTGATTCTAATTCATAAACATAAAATATACTTCCAATTGTAATACCCATTAATAATGCATATGTAAAATAAAGTATATAAAGCCATGTTACAGATAACTTTCTTACGAATATATTCATAACTAAAGCTATACCAAATGGTACAAGAACAATTAGTAAAGGATTAACATTTAAAATTATGTTAAACATAAGCTCTTCATTATTAAATAAAAATATTCCTGTTAAAAATGACACTAACAACCCTAAAAACATAAAACCATAAGTTTTTGTATATAAACTATTTTCCAATTTCCACACCTCCTAATACATTATAACATTAAAATTCTTTTCTTTCGTATTTAAAATAACAGCACGCATATAAAATAACTATGAAAAATATAGAAATTATCAAACAAATTATATTATAGCTATTATTTACTATAATATTTCTAATATCTGATAAAGTAAATATAGAAAAATATTTTAAAAATTCTATATTTTCTGATATTTTAGAAAATGTATATAAAAAATAACTAACAAATAAAATTCCATATGAAATAAAAGTAATTGAGCCATTTTTTAAAAGGGATATTAAAAGAGTTATAAAAAACAACAAAACAGTTGGAATTAAGGTTACTAGGTTTAAAGTGATTATAGTTGTTAGTTCTAAATCATTATTAAAATATAATCCTATACATGTAATTATAGTTATTAATAAATTTAATAATAATATATAAAATAAACTCACTATTATTTTACTATTTAAAATTTTACTTTTTGATACTGGTTTTGAATACAAAAATTCTATTGTTTTATCATTAGTTTCTTTAGCTAATATATTACTTCCTAAGTTAGCAGCAAATATACCATAAAATAACAATATAAACACTATTCCTTCTGTTTTAAACCATCCTGATATAGTTGATATATCAGCAATATCCATATTAAATGCTTTTAAAACTTCTTCTGGAAATACTTTAATAAGTTCACTTAAAGATTGTTCACCACTCATAAGACTAGGATACATACTAGAAACTAAAATGATAATAAGAGTTAAAATAATAAACCATACTAGAAAACTTTTAAAATTAACTTTTATTTCTCGTTTTATCATATATCACCTTTATAATAATTCATTAAAATTTCTTCTATTGTAGGTTCTTCAATTAAAAGTTTAGTAATATTGTATTTACTGGTTACATTAAGTAATTTATTAATATCGTTATAAACAAATTTATCTC
>CAYJEP010000030.1:0-2920 GCA_964369555.1 uncultured Muribaculaceae bacterium
TATCTTGAATAAATATTAACTCGGTAGAACCGCCTCCACCTATAAATATACATAAATCTTTTTTGTATTCAATATTCCCATAACAACCTAATGCTGTAAACCTTGCTTCATCTTCCTGAGTAATTACTTCTATTACAGTATTATACTTTTTAAAGATTTCTTTATTAATAGTTTCTAATTCTGAGCTAGTTATATTTCTAAAAATACTACATCCATATAATTTCACATTATTTGTTGTTTTAATTACTTTTTCTATTACTTGATATAATTTATTTAAATCTTCTTGTTCGATTTTATTGTTTTTATAATAATTATTTTTAAATTCGATTGTACAATTTTCACTTATTTCCAATATGTTATAATTATAAATGTTTGTTTTAGTATTTGTACTGCCAATCTCTATTATTGCTATTTTATTACTCATATTTTACCTTCTTTATCTATTGTCTTTTTTGATTTAGTTATGCGTCATATTTTTAATCTTTATATTTATTATTTTTCGATACATCTTATAACTGACTTTTCTTTAAGATACTCCACAATTTCCATCTCATCATTATAGCTCATTATTTTAAAGTTGAAAAATTTTAAATATCCACTAACTTCTTGATTCTCTTTCACAAAAACAATAACATCTTTTTCAAAAGCGTCTGCCCAAGCTAATTCTATTGCTATACCTGGTGTCATTTCTGTGCACTCAGCTACTATTAAATCTGCTGCTTTAATCATTTGTTTAGTGTTAAATATTTCACTTGTTTCATGCGGCAAAAAAATTTCATGATTTTGGAGCTTTTGTGACGTTCTTATAATTTTATATAAATTTCTGTAGTTGATTATTTTTTGTGAATGCACAACATGAATTTTAAGTTTTTGATACATATCCATAATTAATTATCTCCTTGATTTAATAGTTTTTTTAATTCATATTCGTTTGATATTATCTTTTCTCTTACATTTATAAAAACTGGGCGAAACCATTTTACAAGAGTATTAGTATCAACAAGAGAGATATCAAACCACTCTACAGATGAATTTTCAGTTTCCAAAATTTTAATTTTTCCCATATCAGCATTTTTCACTATTACTAAATATGATATATTATGGTGTATATGAGCACTAACATTCTTGCCTTTTTTTATATGATTATATACAGGACCGCACTCCAATGAAAAAATCTCATTATACACAAATACGTCATCTAAACCTGTTTCTTCCTCTAATTCTTTTAAAGCAACTGTCAACAAATTTTCTTCTTCATCTGCGTGACCACATGGATAAATATACCCCTTAAAATCATTATGATATAAAAATAGTATTTTACTTAAGTCCTCATTTAAAACCCATGTAGAAGCGGTAAGATGCCCAAAACAATTCTCCCTCGACAGATTATTTTCAAAAGTTTCAATAAATTCTAATATAGTTTTTTTATCCCTAATTTCTTGATTTCCATAAGGAATATATTCTTTTATAATATTGTAGTTGTCCATTTTAACTTCCTTTCGAATTATTAATATTTTTTAATTTATTATCATACTAAAATTTTAATTTAAAATCTTTTTCTATTTTTCTTAATTGGCCTCGATACTAAAGAAGCTAACTTAATTTCATCTTCTAAATCCAATTCCAAGCCAAAGAGTATTTTAGAATAGTAATCGTCTAGTATAAAATCTTGTACACCGTAATAATGTTTAAAAATTGATTTAATATTTGTCCTTTGATTATTGAAATAATAACCACTAATAATGTGATCATTTAATTTTTTTTGAAAATATTCTTTTAATGTTTCAATCTCTTCAGAGCAACTTAAAAGTAGATCGGTTGTTTTTATATTGGTAATTCTTTCATGAATCGAGAAGATGTTTTTATGATTATCTATAGCCATTTGAACTAGATAATAATCTCGCTCACTATCAGTTTTCGCATTAATATAACCTATATGATCTTTATATAAAAATGTTAAAATATCTTTATATTTTGTATTTCTAGATATTTCATTAAAATTATCAATATGAATAATTTCATGAAGTAACACTTCTAAAACAAAAATATTATATTCACCTATACTTTTACTTTTTGTTAACTCATTTAACTCATCTATATCTATTATTATTTGTTTACTAATAACATCTGATGAACTATTATCAGTTTCAAATATAACTTCATATCCTTCTATATTAAATAAGGAAATAAAACTATTTAATATTTCCTTAATATTTTCTTTAGTGATTTTTTCATTTTTATAGTATAAATCAATTATTAATCTTTGAATATATTGTTTCATATAATCACCCAAACCTATTATAACACACTACTAAATGTAATAAAATTATTAGTAAAACTAGTTCTATTATTGTAATTAAATTTTATTAATAATAATTTTTTAACCTTCTAATCAATTACTATTTTTAACATTATGTTTAGATACTTTTCTTTTAAGTTTACTAGTGGTCTACTTCACAGCCTCTAAATATACTTTGTTTTTGAACCCACCATTTTTGACTCTTTTTTCTAGAGCAACTTTTTTTAATTTTTCAATATCTATTTCTTGTACTTCTAGTATTGATATAAAGACCTCATATGTGTCTGCTAACTCTTCAATATTTTTATCTAAAAGATATTCATTAACCTCTTCTAATAATTTTAGATGTAGTAATTTTTTATATTCAGTTTCTTCTAATATTTTTATAATAGGTTCTTCACCATTATTTTTAATTATCTCTGGGATATTATCTCTAACTAACTTGTTATATATTTTCATTTTAAAACCATCCTTTTATCAAAACATTTATAATAGTTCTTATATCTATTTTTTTAAATATAAATTAAACACCTTTATTCACTATCATTATATCACATAAAAACTTAAACTAAAAAGCTTAAGTCTTTATGAATGTTTTCTAATATAAAACCTAAGTATGGT
>CAYJEP010000030.1:2941-4512 GCA_964369555.1 uncultured Muribaculaceae bacterium
CAAAATTTTTATTTACATAATCATTAACATTTTTAACTAAAAACACAACTGCGTTAAAAGGTAAATAGCCTACAAATCTAGCTTTTAAATCAGCTATGTGTTTTCCTTCTTTCATTCTTATTCCATCTGTTTCTTTATTAATGAAAAAATAATCTGAATGATTAAGTTCTAAATCAACTAATTTTGAACCATCTAGTATAAAGGTTAGTTCTCTATCGCTTTGTTCTTGAAGATAATCTCTTATTTGAAATAACTCAGTTATTGATACTTCATCTATTCCTATTTTTTGAAAAGAGATTAAAACATTACCTACTATATATTCTGTAGGGATATATATCAATTCTTTCATTACTGGCCTCTTTCTTTTATATAATGGTTTTATTAGTATCTTAATTTTTTTTTAATATTGTATTGATATATAACTAAAATAAACACCATCACATTATAAATTCTTTATGTATCAGTTGGCATGTTATCCCAATCATCACAATCAGAATATCTTACAAGCCAATTCAAAGCTTTATGTCTTTCTAAAACTATGGAAGGATTCAAGTTGCTAGGAATCTGTTCACAACTAACTCTAGCATTAACACATGCCCAGTTATATCTATAAATTAAATCAGCCTCATCTAGTATTTCAGATAAGTTTCTAAGTTTACAAGTATCTAAAAAACTTTCAAAATTATCATGTTTAAATAAAATACTTTCAGCATAATTGCAATCACAAATCTCAGAAGGATAATTAAGTTCATTTAAAAGCCCTAAACTCCAAATTAAAACCCAGTATGCTTCATATTTCCAAGTCATGTTAATAATATCTTGTTCTTTTATATCTCTTCCATATATTATATTTTTTTCATTATTTGTTAAATAAGTCTCTACATCAAATTTTTTAATAACTTCTAATATACGAGTATTATCAAAGCCTCTTTGATGACCTATCGCCATTTGTATTGCTATCATACACGCTACTGCTCTTTTGGCAATTTCAGTTTTCGTTCTTTCTGTTATCTTATTTTCTTCTTCTATAACTGGTAAATGTTCAATATAAGGGATATTTTTAATTTTCAAAATTTGTATTGTTCTTTCTTTTCTTCTAATTGCTTCACTATTATTCATTATTTTCTCCTTCAATTAATTATGCTTTATTTAGTATAATAACTCAATTATTACTATACAGTATAATTTAAATTTTACTCTACCTGAAATTCTAAAGCTACATAAAAATCAGTGTCATCATTTATACCAAAATCCTTTACTAATCTATAATCCCCTTTTTCTAATTCACCATATGCATGTTTAAAATCTATTTCTAAAGCTTTCTCTTCATTTGGCAAAATAAATAAAAGAGGCATCGTAAACAAAAGTTCATTAGGTGGCACTAATTCATACCAAAGACCGTTCTTTTTTATTTCTATAAAATATGGATGTCCATAACTATACGTATTTTCACTACTATTATTCTTAATCGTATAATCTAAATAACCATCTTCAATACGATCTAAATATAAATCACTGTTATTAGCCAATAACTCAATTTCAAAATTTTCGATTTGCGTAGAAGATAACTG
>CAYJEP010000030.1:4612-9933 GCA_964369555.1 uncultured Muribaculaceae bacterium
AATTAAAGCCGGTAATGTATAAATATTAAATAGTTTTTTCTTATCATATTTAGTTTTCATAATCACTCATCCTTCTATAAGTAATATAGCATATTACGTAATAAAAGTATATAAAAAAAATAACTAATATCGCTAATTTAAAATAGTGTTAACTGATTTATAACAACACTTTTAGATTCTCTATTTGTTATTTTAAAGGTTTCATTTACTTCACCTATTAAAACTGGTGAATTAGGATTATGATTTTTAATATTTTCTAAAGCACTAGCTTCATTAGTAAGAGCATAACAGTAATTACACCCATTAGAACAACAATTATATGTTCCTATTTCTATACTCTCAATACATCTACATTCTTCTCTTTGATTTTTGTCCCTTTTAACATCTATAGGTAGACCTAGTATATCTTCTATTATACGTTTATCTATGCATGAACTTTTTTCTATTCCATATAAACTCAAATCTATTTTCTCACTACATGTGAATATTTTTATATTATATTTAAACGCAATTAAATAAAACTCTTTAGCTAATTTATGAATTTTATCATCAGTCATTTTTGATGCAGGATTCTTCCCCATTCTATAAGAAACATTTTTATAATTATCAACGAAACTTATAATACACCTATTTGTGTAGCCACTTAATTTTTTTGCCATATATTTAAATTTTTCTATATGAGATTCTACAGTTAAAATATCATCAATAATTATAGGATCATAACGCCATATCACTTTATTTTTACCTAATTTCTTACTTAAATATATAAAAGAATCTAGCAACTTTTCTTTACTAGGTAAGTTTTTTTCAATATTCTTACTATAAGGAGTAATTGTAAACTGAAAGTAATATTGATATCCCATCTCATCTATTTCATCTAAATACTTTATAAATGGAATAGGATTTTTAGTCCAAAAAACAATTATATCAACTGCTTCTTTTGAAAGTATTGCTTTAGAATATCTATCACTACTATAAGGATTTGGAATTAAAACATAACCTGCCTTTAGCCTATTTAAAAACCACTCACCATAATATGAAGGAATATCTGTTCTTCTAGTCGCACTTATTATCATTGCTTTCCATTTCTAATAAATAATCTTTCATTTCAAGTCCACCTGCATATCCTACTAGCTTACCACTAGAACCTATTACTCTGTGGCATGGTACTACAATAGTAATTGGATTTCTATTATTAGCCATACCAATAGCTCTACTTGCTTTAGGATTACCTACTATAGTAGCTATTTCTTTATATGTTCTAGTTTCCCCATAAGGAATATTACAAAGTGCTTTCCATACTTTTTTTTGAAATTCAGTTCCTGTTAATTCATATTTAAAATCAAAATTTTTTCTAGTACCATTAAAATACTCAACAACTTGATTAAAAACATAATCTGTAAATTCAGTTTTATTGCCATAATCTTTTACTTCAGAGTGTATTTTTTTTAAAAAAACTACTACATCATTTTCATACGAAACTTTAAATAATCCAAATTGTGTTTCATAAATTGCAAATCCATTCATTATAATCCTCACTTCTTTTAATAACTAATTTTAACTGTTTCATTCAATTAATTTTTTCTATTATATCACACTAATTAGAAAATTGTATTACAAAAAAAAGCTTATTTAGCTTTATTTATTTTTGATTGAATCTATAGGTTTTTGTTTTGAAATTTTTCTAACAGGAAAGAAACTTGAAACTACAGATATTGTTATTGTTAATAAAAATATTATTAAATATTGACTAAAAGATAAAATAAGTACTGTTAAATCAAGGCCAAATTTATCTGTTTTTAAATACCCGTTAATCACATTTACAAGTACAGTTAATGAGATACTAGATAAAACAAAGATTATTACCCCTATCATAAAGGTTTCAAAGAAGAAAATCTTATTTACATCATTACTTCTAGCGCCTATTGCTCTTAATATTCCTATTTCTTTTCTTTTATATGAAATTGAGATTGAAATAAAGTTAAATAACAATAACGCTGAGAATATTGCTACCGCTATCCCTGTATAAAAAGCAAGTGGCAATAAACTTTCTACAAATGAACTAGCAGATTGTACTGATAGTGTAATTCTATTTCTTAAAAAGTAAATTTCATCATTTTCAATCACATCTAATTTGTTAACAATATTTTCTAATTCACCTTTAGATGGTGTTTGAAATAAAATAGTTTTATAAATTTCATCTGTTGTTTCTAACATTTCAGATGATAGATTTTCAAATTGATTTTCTGAAACTATAACACTAGCGTGAAATCCATATATTCTATATTCCCTAAATTCATCATATAAAGAATAATCCTTAGTTAAATCACCAAAATCTTTATATTCTAAAATCAAATTGGTATTAACAATTCCAGATACTATATATACATCATCACTATCTATTCCATCTAAGATAATTTCTTTACCAATTAAATCAGTTTCTGTTTTAATATTTATAATATTTGTTGTGCCATCAGGATTAGAAACTTTAAGCCCATAATTAACAAAATACTCATATAGATAAGTTGTTAAAACTATTTCATTATCTTTAGTTGGCAAAGCACCAATTAATTTAAACCCTAATTGTTTTAATTCATCAGTATTTAAAGTTGTTATTCCAGTAACATCTGAAGGCATACCAGTATAATAATGATTATCATCTAGTTCCCCTAAAGAACTTCTAAGTAACATAGGAGAGTCTATTATTTTATATAATTTTAAATCCAATTTTTCTTGAAGTTTTTCATAATCTTCTTCACTTAAATTAGATTGTGTATAAATATTTACATCTCTATCACTATCATATTTAACATCATTTTTTTCAATACCAGAAACATTTATTTCTGCATCTATTATTGACTGTGTATGTGCTTCTTTTGAATCAAAATTAGAAAGCGTATTGGAAACTCCAAATAAAGAAAAAGCTATTACTGATAAGAAAATTGTTAACACTAATCTAAACGGTTTAGTTTTTAAACTATTTAAACCTAGTTTAAATGCATTTTTATTAGATAAACTAGAACTTACTAAGTTTAGTTTATCATTAACTTTACTATCAATATTAGAACTATCTATTGAAACAAAATTATCATTTTCTTTTACTAAATCTGATACTATAATTCCATCACTAAATTCAACTATTCTATCAGCATATTTTAAAGTTAATTCCTGATCATGAGAAACAACAATAACTAATTTTTCTTCTGATAATTTTTTTAATAAATCTAATATTTGAATACCAGTTTTTGAATCAAGAGCGCCAGTCGGTTCATCAGCCAAAATAATTTCTGGTTTTTTAATTAAAGCTCTAGCTATTGCTACTCTTTGTTTTTGTCCACCAGATAATTCCTCTGGCCTACGATCTTCATGACCTTTTAAATCTACTTCTTTTAAAATATTACTAATCTCTTCGTCACTAGCTTGTTTATTTTGCAGTTCTAAAGCTAAACTGATATTATCTCTAATAGTAAAATCCTCTAATACATTATACTCTTGAAAAATAAAACCTAGATATGTATTTCTATAAGCATCAAAATCTTTTTGAGTAAAATTTTTACTAGATTCACCATTAATAATTATTTCCCCACTATCATAAGAATCTAATCCACCTAAAACATTTAATAAAGTTGATTTCCCACTACCACTTTTACCAGTAATGAAAACCATTCCCTTAGAAGGAAAAACTAAATCTACATTATTTAATGCGGAAAATCCTTTTCCTTTTTTTGATTTATAAATTTTAGTAATGTTTTTAACTTCTAATCTATTATACATAAACACTCCTCTTTTCTATAATATTATTTTATAAACTCTAAAAATTGTTCTTTTGTTATTATTTCTTTTTTAAAATTATTTATACGTTCTACTTTATCTTTAGTATCTCTTAAATTAGCTATTTCGTTTCCTTTATTTAAATAGTTAATTAATTTCTTACTTTCTTGATAAAGTGGTCCAAATTCATAACTCTTACCATTCAGTAAATCAATACATGTAATATCTAAATTAGATATAGTATCTGAATTAGATGTAGCATAATATCTAACAGCACGAGCTCTTATAGATGAAATCATCTTTTTTGGAATCATCATTTTATTTATACATACCCAATTATCAGAAATTAAAAATTCTTTGTTAAAAGATTTTAACTTACTTTTAGATAATATTTTTAAAACTATATTTGGAAAATCAACTGGTTTAAACACTTCATCTTTTAATAAATCTTTTAATTCACTAAAAGTTATATATTTATGTACCACTCTCATTTCTTTAAAATACTTAGGTATTAAATTACTAATAAAATATCTAAAAGTAAAATAAATAAATATGCTGTAGAAAATAAGTGATATCAATAATTCAGATGTAGTCATCTCTGGACTTTCAAATAAAAATAAATAAACTGTTATTATTTCTAGACTTAACAAAAAAGAAGCCAAAAGAAAATTTAATAGTTTCTTTATAAAAAATACTAACCTTGTATCAAATATTAGTTCTTTTTTATTCATTTAAATCTTCAGCACTAATATCTTGCATGTTCACTGTCCTTCTTTTAATTCTGTGTTGTTCTGTTATTTTTAATAACTCATCTTTAATCATTGTTGAATTTTTAATGTACTTTAAAATAATAACAGAATGTGTTACATCACCAGTATGGCAAATAACGGTTCCCAAACCAAATATTCTTTCTAGTAATGAACGTTCTAATTCAATATCAGTTATTTTATACATATAACATGAATTTTCTTTTCTATTTATAATTCCTTCTTTTATCGTAAGAATTTCTTCTGTAAGCTCATATGTTGTAAATGTAAATGGTAATCCAAAAAATAACCATCTTTTCCTTTCTACAATCTTCATTTTATACTCCTTTAAAATTTTAATTTACTATTTAATTATATCAGTATATATCAAATATTGCAATATAAAAAGCCATTTAAATATGGCTTAATAAATTGTAATTGTATATCTAGATGAATGGTTTGGATCGGCTATTCCGCTATAAGTAGTATATGAAAATATACCATTAATATATGTTGCATTTGACCATAAAGACCCACCTCTATAAAACCAACTATTGACTAGATATTCAGTTGTAACACCTCTATCTTGATAAAAACCTAAAGTATCAGTTAATGCATCCCCTCTTATTGAAGGCGTAGTATTGACACCATAATTTCCAGCTGGATAAACATTAATATATCTTCCTTCAGGCAAACTAGTAAATCCAGATTTATCAGCATAAAAGCCACCTGTCGCAGTTAAAACAGTCCCCATAACCCTATCAAATGTTCCACCAACTGTATCATATACTCCATATATATTTC
>CAYJEP010000031.1:0-539 GCA_964369555.1 uncultured Muribaculaceae bacterium
TAATATAGGATTGCAGTGCGTACTAAGTGGTAATCAAGTCATGTATTTGGTGACAATACATTTTATTTATTAAAGGGGAACCGCTATACTGGTAACGGTAAGTTAAATAAAGGGAAATCCAACTTGACCAAAGGCGTAAAGTTTACTATATTAAAAGCCAGTAGAGTTTATATACTCTTTTTTTATTAGATTGAGGTAATATGAAAAAAGAAATTAAAAAACAAATAGAGAAAAAAGAAAAAAAATTAGTTGATTTTAATTGGATAATAAAAGTGGCAATACTAGCGTTTGTTATTTCATTTGGACTATCATTTGTAGCAGAATCTACAATACCTAAAGTTAATTTATTTTTAATAATAATTTTACTTATAATATTTATTTTAATAGGAATATTATTTGATATGATTGGTGTTGCAGTAGCAACAGCTGATGAAGCTCCATTTCATTCAATGAGTTCTAGAAAAATAAGAGGCGCTAAAATGGCAGTTAAACTTAAAAAAAATGCTGATAAGGTTGCTTCATTTTGTAATGATGTTATA
>CAYJEP010000031.1:549-9926 GCA_964369555.1 uncultured Muribaculaceae bacterium
TTGGTATTACAATAGCAGTTAATATATCAAGTAGTACAAATATTTCACTATTCTTATCTACTTTATTAGTAACATCTGTAATAGCTGCTTTAACAATTGGTGGGAAAGCTATATGTAAATCTATTGCTATTAATAAAAGTAATGAAATATTATATATATTTTCAAAAATAATAAGTTTTAACTCTTTATAATGAAGAGTTTTTTTGTGTATTGTATTTATATAAATCAAATGATATAATTGTAATAGAATAGGAGAGTAATTATGAAAAAAGCATTTACATTGATAGAATTATTAGCAGTTATTATAATTCTAGCCATTGTTGCTTTAATAGCAACGCCTTTAATATTGAATGTAATAGAAGATTCAAAAAAATCAGCTAATTTATCACAAGCATATTTAATACTTGATGGAGCTGAACAATTATATATAAATAGTTTTTTGAATACTAGTTTTGAAAACTTATTAACTGGGACTGCTGATATTTATCCACATATAAACTTTAGTGGGGAAAGACCACCTAATGGAGAAGTATTTTTAAAATCTAATGGTGAAGTTTCATTATCTTTATTTATAGATGGAGCTTGTTATGAAAAAGATTTTACGGAAAATACTATTAGTATAAATGAAGATATTGATATAGCAGAAGATTGTGCGCCTTCAGTAGATTCATCAGATGGAAATACAAATGAAGGAGATATAACTTTAGATTTTGATTCTAGTGTTATTAGTCCATCTAGTAAACCTTGGTATTATGAAGATGTAAAAATTAACATTAATTCTATTGGAATGAATGCGAAGTACTGTGTTTCTAATACTTCATGTGAACCTAATTTAGAAGAAGGTGAAATTAATGTTACTGCAACTAATAATATAGTTTGTATTGAACTTGAAAATAGTGAAGGTAAAACAGCTAGAGAGTGTAAGTATTATAACATTGATGAGACTATTCCAACTATATCAGCTATTAATGAAAACTTAAAGGTTGAGGAAGGTACAGTTTTAAATTTTAATTCAAATTATGAAGCTACTTATGGAATTAGTGGAGGGGAAATTTTATGTAATCCGGTTACTTCTTTAGGATTAACAAAAGGAACTCATACTATAACATGTGCTGCAGTTGGTGAGAATAACTTAATTGCAACTATATCAAGTGAAATTGAAGTGATTGAAAAAACTACTGCAGATACTGGATTTACATTTTCTAGTGGAACTATCACTGGATATACAGGTACAGCACAACACATTGTGATTCCTCCACAAATAAATGGAGAGGATGTTAAAATAATAGGGTCAAATGCATTTAATAATAAACAACTTAAGAGTGTTGTTATCCCAAATACTGTAACTGAAATTCAAGCATATGCATTTAGATATAACCAAATATATGATATTGTAATTCCAGATAGTGTTATTACAATTGGTGATTCCGCATTTTCAGATAATGATATTGCAAATATAAAACTGGGAAGTTCACTTCAATATATTGGAGCTACTGCATTCAAATATAATGAAATTACCGATTTGGTTATTCCAAATAGTGTGACAGAAATAAAAAGTGAAGGTTTTGCAAATAATAAAATTTCTAATCTAGTTCTTTCTACTTCTTTAACGGCTTTAAATGAAGCTGAGTTTAGTAATAATTTAATTGAACATGTTACTATTCCTTCTTCAATAACAACACTAACTGCAGCTTTTAAAAATAATAATATACACACTTTGATAGTTCCAAATAGTGTTACTGAATTTTCTACTTCATCTATTTCAGAAAATGGTACTATTGATACATTGTATATACCAAGTAGTGTAACCACTTTTTCAGGAAGTGTTATTAGTGTTAAAAACTTGTATATTGATAATGACTCTGTTGCTAATTTAGGAGCTAATAAGTTCTCAACTGTAGAAAATTTAATTTTTGGATCAAATGTCACATATGTTGGTATATGGAATGCTAAACAAATCAAAACAGTTACCATAGGTAACAATGTAGGACATATAACAGGAATGGCAAATAATCAAATACAATCTTTAATAATTCCTGATTCTGTAACTAGTATATCAGCAAGTGGCTTTAAAAATAACAACATAGAATACTTGAAGCTTGGTAGTGGATTAACTATGATTTCAACTTCTACATTTGAAGCTAATAATTTAACTTCAATTACAATTCCATCTGGTGTTTATATACAAGCAAAGGCTTTTGATTTAAATCCACTTAGTAAAATTTGTTTAGGAGCTGGAGTTACTGGAGCAGGATGGAATGATTTAAATATAACTGAATCTTTAAATTGTGATTAGTTAAAACTTAAAACTAACTAGACTTGTTCTAGTTTTTTTTGTTATAATGTAATTGGTGGATAGTATGAAGTTTGTTAGTTATTTTATTAGTCTTACTATGTTTATATTGGCTATATTTATGGAAAGCTTAATTTCAACAGGTAGAGTTATATCTACTTGTATGGTATTAGTAACTATAATGATGTTTACAATATATCCAATTAAAAATATTTATTCTAAAAAAAGAAAATATATTAAAAATAATATATATCATTTAATTTCTAATGGATTACTCTTATATTTTATTTTTTTACTAGTTAAAGGAATTGTTGTTTTTTATACTTTAGGAAGTAATGAATTACAATATTTTTTTAGTGATCATGTTTTAATTTTATTGGGTATTTTAATTATTAATTATGTATTTAGTTTATTTTTTAAAAAGATTATTTATGAATCTTCTGATAATTTTAAAAGTGTTTATTTTTTACTGAGTTATATTGGAATTTGTAGTTTGTTTTCAGATGCTGATAATATAATTAATACTATTTCTTTAGCTATAGCGATAATACTACCTCTAGCTTTAGTAATTAAATCTAGTAATCTTTTTATAAAAAGTGAATTTCAAAATTTATATTTTATTTTAGTTTTAATATATATTTATAATATAAATATTATGGGGTTAATTTTAATTACAGGGCTATATTTTAAATTAGATAAATATGCAACTAACTTATAATTTACTTTAAGAAAACAATAATGTATAATGAAATAGGTGAGTAATATGAAAGAAAAATTAATAAATTTATTAAAAAACAGTTATAGTCCGTATTCTAAATTTAGAGTAGCTGCAATAGTCGAAATGGAAGACGGGACATTATTTAATGGCGTGAATGTAGAGAATGCTTCATATGGAGCTTCTATATGCGCGGAAAGAAGTGCGATATTATCTGCTATTAGTAATGGATATACAAATAAAGATTTTAAATCTTTACATGTTTTGTGTGGTGATTCTAAAAAAATCAGTATGCCATGTTTTAATTGCCGTCAGGTAATTAGTGAATTTTATGATAAAGAAAAAGAAATTATAGCTTATAATGTAGATGGTGATTTTGTTAAATATAAAGTTAAAGAACTATGTCCGCTACCATTTGATGCTGATGATTTAAATTAAGGAGAAATTATGTACGAAGTATTCAATAAAGAATTAAGTTATATTAAAAACGAAGAAGTTAAAAAAAGTGCGATTACGTTACTAGAAAAATTACCAGAGTATTTTTATGAAATACCAGCTTCTTCAACTGGGAAATATCACCCTAATTATGCTTTAGGTGATGGGGGATTAGTAAGACATACTAAAGTAGTTGTTAGAATAGGCTATGAATTATTAAGTAATGAGAGTATTGGTCATTCTTTTACTGATATTGAAAAAGATTTAATGTTAGTAGGAATGTTATTACACGATGGTTTAAAATCAGGTGTAGTTAAAGAAAAATATACTAGAGTAGATCATCCGTTACTTGCTAGTAAATTTGTTAAAGAGAATAAAGAAAACTTATCTTTAACTG
The DNA here is from genome assembly GCA_964369555.1 of uncultured Muribaculaceae bacterium. Classification (GTDB taxonomy): domain Bacteria; phylum Bacillota_I; class Bacilli_A; order RF39; family UBA660; genus Faecisoma. Next base: position 4,390 of record CAYJEP010000031.1, read on the forward strand.
ATGAACAAATATTTATATTATCAAATTCAATCGAAGCTCATATGGGGCAATGGAATACTGATTTTAATGGGAATGAAGTATTACCGAAACCAAGTAATAAATACCAAAGATTTGTTCACATGTGTGATTATTTAGCTAGTAAAAAGTTTATTGAAGTTGAATTTAAAGATAACGATATTGTTAATTAAGGAGATTTATGAAAATACTTTTTATATCAGATATACATGGTGTTACTACTAACTTAAAATTTATTGAAAATAAAATTACTGAATTAAAAATAGATAAATTAGTAGTTTTAGGTGATTTATACTATATGGGATTTAATCATGTTATAAATAATTTCAATAATAAAGAAGTTAAAGAATTTTTAATTAAGTATAAAGATATGTTGTTTTGTATGCGTGGTAATTGTGATTCAGATGTAGATATTGTGACTTCTGATTTTCCAATTTGTGAAGGTATATCTTCTATCTATGTTGATGGTATTGATATATATATAACACATGGTAATCTATATAGTTATAATAAAAGTAATAAACTACCAAGTAAAGGTGTTTTAGTTTATGGTCATGAACATATACCTTCTATTAAATATAAAGATGATATGGTTTATATAAATACAGGGTCTATTTCTATTCCTAGAGAAGATAGTAATTGTAGTTATTGTCTGTATGAAAATAATAAATTCACGCTATATGATATTTATGAGAATGTAATTGATGTGGTTATTTGTAATTAATTTATAATAACACACCGAAACTAATTGCAATTAAAGAAGCAATTAAGCCAATAACCCAAAACAATTTGACTATTTCAGATTCATTCCATCCTAACTTTTCAAAAGTATGATGGATTGGAGTCATAAGAAATAGTCTTTTTTTTGTTATTTTATAATATATTCTTTGAATAATACAGGTAGTAGTTTCTATAACAAAGACAATGCCAATTAATATTAACAATAGTTCATGTCTAGTTATTATAGCTAAACTTCCTAGAGTAGCTCCTAAAGCTAAGGAACCAGTATCACCCATAAATATTTTTGCTGGATTAACATTGAAAACTAAGAATCCTAATAAAGAACCTACTAAAGAAAAACTAAATAAAGCAATACTTTCATAACCATCTAGCCAGCCAGTATTATATGTGATTATTCCAAAGGTTAAGATAGCTATTAAAGATAATCCACCTGCTAATCCATCTAAACCATCGGTTATATTAACAGCATTAGATGAAGCAACTAAAACAAATAAAATAAATAAACCATATAACCAACCCATTGATATTTTAATATTTAAAGAGTGAATCCATAAAAGTGGCTCATTATCAGCTGACATAAATAGAAAGAAGAAAATAACAGATACAATTAATTGAAATAGTAATTTTTTCCCTTCACTTAATCCATCGTTATTGTTTTTTATAATAATCAAATAATCATCTATAAATCCGATAATTGAGTAACTGATAAAGGTAAATAAAATAATTATTAGATTATAATTAATATTTATTTTTCCCATAATTATCATAATTAGAGTAATTATGATAGTAGGGATTATAAAAATCAATCCTCCCATAGTAGGTGTACCAGATTTTTTTTGGTGTGAGGTTTTTAAATATCTATTTAAAGTTTGATTCGCTTTTATTTTTTTTAAAAATGGAATTAAAATAAATCCGATTAAAATAGCTAATATAAAACTTGATAGTAAAACCACTACTGCTTTTGTTAATATTAACATCTATTCATCTCCTAACAATAATTTAATTACTTCACCTTCATAGACCATAGTGTTATAAGAAGGTGATTGGTATATAACTTTATTACCAGTTCCAGAAAATTCAATTTTAAACTCTTTTAAACTACTAACTGCTTCATCAACTGTTAGATTAGTAACATCGGGTACTCTAATGTACTTTTTATCTGGATATGTATATTCTTTATCTAAACTATTCTCTCTTTTTTCTATTTCTAAAATATCTATTATGTCTAGCATTACATTTTTGGCAATAGGTGCGGCAACAGTCCCGCCATATTGTGTTACACCTTTCGCATTATCTATTGCTATATAAATTATTACTTCAGGATCATCAGCAGGTAAAAATCCAATAAAAGATGTTATATAATTACCAACTAAGTATTGTCCGTTTTCTACTTTCTGTGCTGTTCCTGTTTTTCCTCCAACTCTATAATCGGGTATATAAGCATTTTTCCCAGAACCGTTTGCAACTACTGATTCTAAAGCATATCTAACTTTATTTGATGTGTCCTCACTAATAACTTTTCTTACTAATTCTGGCTCGTTTTTATCGATAATACTATTTAATTCTGGTTCATTAATACTTTTAACTACATAAGGTTTATATAAAAAACCACCATTAATAGCAGCTGCTACTGCTGTTACTTGCTGAATAGGAGTAACTGAAACACCTTGACCAAAAGATGTAGTAGCTAGTTCTAAATTATTCACATCATCTAAATCAAATAATATTCCACTTGATTCACCGTTTAAATCTATGCCTGTTTTCTCACCAAAACCAAAGTTATCAATATAACTAAATAAAGTTTCTTTTCCTAGTTCTAACCCTAGACTAACAAACCCTGGGTTACACGAGTTTTCAACAACTTGTAAATAGGTTTGTAATCCGTGTCCTCCATGTTTCCAACAATGCAGTTCAGTACCATCAACATTAATTGAACCATCATCATAATAAGTGTCATTTTCTAAATCAACTATTTTTTCTTCTAGTGCGGCTGCCAGTGTTATTATCTTGAATGTTGAACCGGGTTCATAAGTCATCCAAATTGGTAAGTTTCTATTAATTGTTTCTACAGTATAGTCTTCATATTCTGAAGGAGAAAAAGTAGGTCGAGATGACATAGCTAAAATTTCACCTGTATCAACATCCATTACTATCCCAATTGCTTGATTAGGATTATATTTTAAAACTGCATTACTTAATTCTCTTTCTAAAGCTAGTTGTATTTGATAATCAATAGTTAAGTACATATTCATACCATCTTGTGGTTGTTCATATATTTCAGATAACTCTAATCTATTTCCTTTCGCATCACTAAAATATTTAATAGAACCATAACTACCTGTTAAGTAATCATCATATATAAGTTCTAATCCTGCTAAACCTTGATTATCTATACCAACAAAACCTAGAGTATGAGATAATAATTCATTATACGGATAGTTTCTTTTACTTTCTTTTAATAAGTAAACACCACTTAAATTTAAATCCTTAATAGAATCAGCTAGTTCATAATCTAATCGTCTTCCTTCAGGATGAATTCTTTCAACTGAAGTATTTTTATATACATGTTCTTCCATTTCTTCGATTGATACATTTAATTTTTCAGCTAATACTTTTGTAGTGTATTCTTTATCTTCTATTTGATTTGGAATTAATACTATAGAAGTAGTCGTAATATTATCAGCTAAAATAATTCCATTTCTATCATAAATAATACCTCTATCAGCTTCAATTGGTAAATTTCTACTCCAAAGGCTAGTAGCTAAATAATTTAAGTTGTTATAAGAAATAACTTGAGTATAAAATATTTTAACAATCACAATAGCTAGTAAACCTAGTAGCATAATTAATATAATTTTAATTCGAACATGTATATTTTTAAGAAACATATAATCACCTATATAACTGTATGTCCCAAAGAGGTAAAATATCCATAAAATTCATATAATCACCTTATAAATGTGGTATTTTATCTTTTTAGTATTAAAAGGTTGCTTATTATTATAATTTAGTGTATAATTAAACGCTGAAAGAGAGAAAATATGGAAAAAAATTTTAAAAGTCTAGGATTATCTAGCGAAGTTTTAAGTTCAATTGAGTCGCTAGGTTATAGTGTTCCAAGTCCGATTCAAAGTGAAATAATCCCTTTAATTTTAGAGGGTAATGATGTAATCGGTCAAGCACAAACCGGAACAGGAAAAACACTAGCTTTTGCCGCTTCTATTTTATCTAAAATCGATGTTAAAAAGAATGTTGTACAAGCAATCATTTTAACGCCAACTAGAGAATTAGCTATCCAAGTTTGTGAAGAGTTTAAAAGTTTAAACAATTCATCTAAATTTGATTTATTAGCTGTTTATGGTGGGGATTCGATTGAAAGACAAATTAGGGCTTTACATAAAGGTGTTGACATAGTTGTTGGTACACCAGGTAGAGTACTTGATTTGATTAAAAGAGGAAAATTAAAAATAAATGATATTAAACATTTTGTATTAGATGAAGCTGATGAGATGTTAAATATGGGATTTATTGAAGATATTGAAGAAGTATTAAAAGCTACAAGCGTAGAAAAACAAATCTTAATGTTTTCAGCAACTATGCCACGTCAAATTAAAAAACTGGCAGAAAACTATATGAACAACTCAAAACATGTAGAAATTAAAAAAACTACAGAAACATCATCTAATGTTTTACAACAATATTGTATGGTTAATGATAAACAAAAAATCGAAATCTTATGTAGATTTTTAGATTATAAAGAGTTATTTAAAACTATAATATTCTGTCAAACTAAAAAAGAATGTGATGAATTAGTATCAGAATTACAACATAGAGGTTACTTAGTTGAAGCTATGCACGGAGATATTACACAAACTATGCGTATGCAAACATTAGAAAGATTTAAAAAGGGTTCATTTAACTTTTTAATAGCAACAGATGTTGCAGCACGTGGTATTCATGTTGATGATATTGAATTAGTTATTAACTATAGATTATCAAGAGAATTTGAAAACTATGTACATAGAATTGGTAGAACAGGAAGAGCTAACAAGAAGGGTGAATCTTTAACTTTTATAACACATAAAGATATGTCTTTATTAAAAAGATTAGAAGCATTTACAAAACAACCTTTAATGGAAGTTCAAATACCTAAATATAATGATATTATTGAAACTAAATATCAATCAGTAATTGAAAAAAGCAGAAATGCTGAAAATATTGATAAAGCTTTAGAATACGTAAGAGATTTAAATAAGGGTGAGTTAATTGATTTGGCTGCATCATTACTTAAATTTTCAGTAGATAAAACTATCGGTTCAGTTTATCACGACGATATTGTTGTTAAAGACAAAAGAAGTGGTCAAAATGTTGATAAAAATAGAACAAGAGTTTTTGTTACTATCGGTAAAAAAGATAATGCTAATAAAGGAAGTTTACTTGATTTCTTGAAAAAAGAAACTGGATTAAATAAAGATAATTTCCAAAATATTGAAGTGTTAAATACTTATACATTTATTGATGTAGATAAAAGAGTTATTGATAAATTTATTAAAGCAATGAATAGAAAAAGATTTAATGGTAGAGAAGTTAGAATTGAAATTTCTAATAAAAGTAAGAAAAGAAGATAATTATTATTTTCTTTTTTTTGTGTAAAGTAAATGATATTTCTTGAAAGTATTAAAAATTAAGGTTATAATTAAAATAGGGAGGTAAGTAGTGAAAAGAGTTATTTTAAATGAGACAGCTTATTTTGGATTTAATGCAAGAGAAGTATTAAAAGA
>CAYJEP010000032.1:0-5354 GCA_964369555.1 uncultured Muribaculaceae bacterium
ATAATCATGAATTAATTTTTTATAAATTTGGTTGCACATCATTTACAAATGTACAGTTTCATATGATATACTATATAAAAAGGAGGTAAATATGAAGGTTATAAGTGATAAAAATGATTATGATTATTTTATATTTGAAAGCGGATTAGATTCATTTAAAATAGAATTTATAAATAATCTTGATTTATATTGGAGTTGTCAAATGGGGGATTCCTTATGTAAGGAAATTTTGATTACAAAAGAGAACTATTATGTATATGAACTATTTGAAAAATTGTATATAGCTATAATTAGTAATAATCCTTATTATAATTCTGTTGATAAGATTTTTAATAAAAAAAATTTCGATAAAGTTAATTATCGAAGATTAATTAAAAATAATGTTATAACTTGGTATTCAGATAGCGAACCTATTAACAAAGCTGATATATTTATATTATCAAAAAAAGAGGACTTATTTATTTTAAAGTTTAAAAAAAGAAATATGTTATCTCAGGATTGTTTAGTTAGAATATGTAATAGTGGTAGTAGATATAGACCATTTAACATTTCATTTATGCAGATGTATAAAGAGTTAGTTTTATGTAAAGATAATTCTCATCAAATTCATATTGAAGAATATATGTACACTAAAAAACTTGTTTAATACAAGTTATTTTAAATAATTATTTAAAGTATTCAATATATATGCTTTACTATCATCATCACTATTTTCCCATAAAATTTCAAAAAATACTCCAAGACCAGGTAGTGCTAGTTCTTCTTTATCTTTGATTGAAGATATAATAGAGTCTTTTATTTCATTTAAATTAGCTCCTTTAAAATTATTTGCAATGTGTTTTCTAATATCTATATTCATATAATCTCCCTTTCTTCAAATAGTATGGAAAAAAAGTAAAAAAATATCCTAAAATTTGATATAATATAATTGGTGAGAATATGAAAAAATTTTTATTTGTTATTTTGTTTTTTTCATTTACTTTTAATGTAGAAGCTTTAATTAAACAATATGATGTTGAAATCACATTATTAGATGACGGTAGATTGTTTGTTATGGAAGCAATTAGTATGGATGATCCTTATTATGGATTTGAAAAAAATATTACTTATCAAAATACCTTTACTGATTATTACTATGACTTAGTAAATTTAGGTCATGATTATAATTTTGATGTTGTTATTGATAGTGTTAAAGCTATTAATTATGATGGTGCGACTGAGTTAGATACACTTTATCTAAACGGGGATGAATTCAGCGAAGTATCTAATGCGTTTAAAGGGGATTACGGTGTTTATACTTTAGATGATCTGGATAATAATGTAAAATTAAAAATATATAATGATAGTTCTTTAAATAAAGATTTATTGATTAGTTATTATATAGATGATTTAGTTATTAAACATGCTGATAGTTATGAATTATTATTTAATCTTTTTAATGATTTGAAAGAGGATATAGCAAATATGACTATTAAAGTTAATATTCCTTCTTTAAATACACTTGTATATCTTCATAAAATAGATGGCGAAGTAATTGATAATGAAGATTTTATAGAAATTAATTTAAATAATATTACTAAAAACAAATTAGCTGACTTTAGAATATTATTTAATTCAGATGTTTTAGTTAGAGATAAAACTGATATTTATGTATTAGATAAAATTAATGATATTGAAACAGATATTAAAGATAATATAAATATGGGAGATAATAGTTATCAATTAATTAGACAAGATGTGTATAACTATGTTTCTAAAGCTTTAGAAAGTTATGATAGAACAGATTATGAAAATGCACTCACTAATCTAGAACTTTTAAGAGATGAAGATAATTTAAAATTAGAGTTAGAATTAGTCTTATTAGAACTTGAAAGTCAAATTTCTAAATATGAATCTTATTTATCTGTATTTTTATTTTTACCAGTCATTTTATTGGTATTATTAGTTATAGTCTTTAACTATAAAACGTTTAGTAAACAAGATGAAACAAAAAATACTAAAGTTAAAAAGTATTATACAGTGGAAGAATTAAGTTATTTAAAAAATAAAAATGTCAATCAAAAAATGTTGATTAGTTCCTTTTTAAGTTTAGTAGATAAACAAATCATTACTGTTAAAACAACAGGTAAAGGAACCATTTATCAATTAGATTTATCTAAAAACTTGGATAGTAAAGATGGTAGACTAGTTAAAATATTTTTCTCAAAGAAATCAAAAATCAGTTATGAACAGTTCTTAACTGATATTAAAACTAATTATAGAAGTTATATTATAAACTATTCAAACTGGCTAAATCTTACTGTTCGTGATATGGAGAGTAAGGAATTTTATCTTGATTTATTTAAATATAAGACAATAAATTTTATTATAGTATTTTTAGGTTTCTTAATATATTATTTTTTGAAAGATGTTGATTTATTATATAATCCATTAATTGTTTTAATTTTAACTATTGGTTATTTAGTATTTAATATATTATTTTATAAACGTACTAATTATGGAAAAAGAGTTTATAATGAATCTAAGAATAGTGATACTATTAAACAAGTTTCTTTATCGAAAAAGAATTTAACTCATGAGCAAATTTTAATTAAAAACCAGCTATCAGAGATTCTAAAACATATCCATCATACAAATAGAATAAATTGATATATATTTATATATTTGATATAATGGTAATATGAAATATGTTATTGATGGTGAATCATACCAAGTAGAAATTATAAAAAAAAATAATAAGAATAGTTATATTAGATTTAAAGATGATAAAATAATTGTTACTACTAATTATTTGGCTAGTAAGAAATATGTTTTGGATTTAATTTCTAAGAATCATGATGCGATTAGTGTAATGATTAATAAAGGAAATATTAAGAAAGAGAAAAATGAACAGTTTTATTACCTAGGTAATAAATATGATAAAATTTATGTAACAGGATTAGATGAGATTTTCTTTAGTGAAGAAAATATTTATATAAAAGATGATAAGCAATTAGATAAATGGTTAGATAAAGAAGTAAAGAAACTATTTACAACATATTTAAATAAAGTTTATGATTTATTTAAAGAAGATATTATTTTTCCTAAATTAAAAATAAGAAATATGAAAACAAGATGGGGAGTATGTAATAGAAAGAATTTATCTGTTACCCTTAATTATTCTTTGATTAGATATGATCTTAAATGTTTAGAGTATGTTATTGTGCATGAACTTTCTCATTTAATTCATTTTGATCATTCTAAAAATTTTTGGAATTTAGTAAGTAAATATTGTCCTGATTATAAAAAAATAAAAAGTATATTAAATGATTAACATATTTTGATATATTTTTTAATTTGTGTATTTTATAATATAATTGGTGATTATTATGTTGGTTAAAATGTTCGATGAATCTCATGAAAAAGATTTAGAAGATAGTATAAATGATTTTTTAAAGACTGATATTGAGCTTATTGATATTAAATATCAAGTCTCTGTTAATATAATAGGAGAAGAGCAGTTATACTGTTTTTCAGCTATGATTTTGTATAGGAAGTGAAAGAAATGAAGAAGAGTAATTTTGTTGAAGGGGCGTTTATTTCAACATTTGGTATTGTTATTTGTAAAATAATTGGGATTCTTTATGTTATTCCTTTTAGAGCAATAGTAGGTGTAGAGGGGGCTATTTTGTATAGTTATGCTTATACGATATATGTAGTTTTTGCAGCATTATCATCAACTGGGATTCCAAACGCTATGGCGAAAACAATCAGTGAATATAATTCATTAGAATATTATAATACACAAGAAAGAGCTTATAAGATTACTCGAAATATAGTAATAGTTTTAGGAATTGTATTATTTTTAGTTTTATTTATATTTGCGCCTCAAATGGCTTATTTAATTATTGGTGATATTGAGGGTGGAAATAGTATTAGTGATATAACATTTGTTATTAGATGTATATCAACAGCTTTACTAATTATTCCGGCTTTAAGTGTTTGTAAAGGTTATTTACAAGGGCATAGAGTGATGACCGCACCAGCAGTTGCTAATGTATTAGAGCAGTTAGCTAGAGTTTTTTTAATTGTAATTGGAAGTTTTGTTTCAGTTAAATTATTTAACTTAGATATAACTACTACTATTGGAATAGCAGTATTTGGAGCAACCTTTGGAGCAATAGTAGCTTATATTTATATATTAAAAAAAATAAGAGCTAATAAAGAATCACTTCATCAAAATAACTTGATTACTAAAGAAGAAAAGAAAATAAAGAATAAAGATATAGCTATTAAAATTATTAAGTATTCATTACCTTTTATTTTAATAGAGCTAATTCGTTCTGCTTATAATACTATAGATATATTTACAGCTGTTAAAGGTTTAGTTGATTTAGGATATACTACTAATGATGCAGAAAGTGCTATAAGTGTTATTACAACTTGGGGGACAAAACTTAATATGATTGTTTTAGCAGTTTCAGCAGGGTTAATAGCTAGTATTATACCTAATGTAGTTAGAAATGCTACTTTAAAACAATATAAAGATGTAGAAAAAAATATATTACAAGCTATCAAAGTAATTTTGTTTGTAGCTTTACCAATGGCTTTAGGAATACATTTTTTATCAAGTAGTGTATGGACTATATTTTATGGATATGATGCTTTAAGTGTTTCTGTATTTTCTATTTATATATTACAAACTATAACCTCAGCAATATCTTATATTTTACTAGATACTACAAACGCACTAAATAAAAGTAAATCAGCTATTATAATTTTAATAGTTAGTTTAATTTTAAAGTTAGTATTGAATGTTCCAATGATGAATTTATTTAGTTATATTGGTATTGAAGCTTATTTTGCTCCGATAATAACAACAATGTTAGTTCAAGTATTATCCATAATAGCTTTATTTATGATTCTTAAAAAAAGTTATGGTATTAAATATTCTAAAATAATTAATCCAGGAATCAAAATTATATTAGTTAATACAGTTATGATGGTATCTTTAATGATAGTAAGATTGATAATAGGTGAATTTGAACCAAATAGATTATCAAGCTTTTTAGAAGTTGGCATATATGCTTTAATTGGAAGTGTTATATATATTTATTTAAGTTATAAACATAATTTATTTGTATTAGTATTTGGGCAAACTAATGTTGATAATTTTATGAAAAAAATAAAAAAGATTAAGAAGTAATTATTTTCTTAATCTTTTTAATATGTCTATATCTATATTGAAAATTTTTGAAATTAGTGAGATACTAACGTTTTCATCTAAAAAGATAGATATTAATTCAACTTTAGTAGCATCTTTACCCATTTCAAAACCTTGTTCATATGAATATAATAATTCATTAATATATTCA
>CAYJEP010000032.1:5364-9873 GCA_964369555.1 uncultured Muribaculaceae bacterium
AATAATTATAATGAAATTATAAATTAATACAAATGATGAAATTTAAAAATTGGAGTTAAATTGTTTAATAAAATTTTATTTTATTTAAATAGATTTTTATATTCTAATCAATAAATGTTTCAGTAATATATATTTATAAGTTTTTACCTTGAAATAAATTATTTTTTCTCATATATTTGTCTATATCATTTAAAACAATGGTTTTTTTAATAGTCCATGTTGGTGTGATTAAATCACTAACCATAGGATCTCCTGTTAATCTGTGAATAATAATAGTATTATTTAAATAAGTTAATTGTTCACTAATAATTTCAATGTATTCATCTTTAGCTAAAATTTTAAATGGTTTATTTTTATAAATTGTTTCAAGAGGTGTGTTTTTTAAAACTGATAACATATGTATTTTTACTCCTTGAATATCTAGTTTATTAATGTATTTAACAGTTTCTATCATCATTTCTTTTGTTTCGTAAGGTAATCCATTAATTATATGAACAACTACATTGATATTATGTTTTCTTAATTTATTAACCATTTCAGTAAAACAATTTAAATCATGACCTCTATTAACTAATTTAGAAGTGCTTTCATGAATTGTTTGTAAACCTAGTTCGATAGTTAGATAGGTTCTTTTATTTAAGTCTTTTAGATAGTCTAAACATTCTTCACTAATACTATCTGGTCTTGTTGCTATATTTAATCCTATTACATTATCTTGTTTTAAAATTAATTCATATTTTTCTTTTAATATTTCTACTGGAGCAAGTGTATTAGTTCTTGCTTGAAAATAACCTATGTATTTTCCTTCTTTCCATTTTTTATGCATCATTGTTTTGATTTCATTAAATTGTTTAATCAAATCATCAGTTGGATTTCCTGCATATTCACCAGACCCTGTTTCAGAACAAAAAATACAGCCTGTATGTGGACAACTAAATCCAGCGTTTAAGCTTATTTTAAATATTTTAGTACCAAATTTGTTTTTATAATAATCACTTAATGTGTTATAAAATTTTCCGTTCATAAAATCACCATATAGATTATATCATTATTTCTTGAAAAAAAGGTGAAAACTGTTTGTTATTTTGGTATTATTTGCTATAATTATGATGGAGGTAAAGAATGAAAAAGAATAGTTTTCTAAAAGTTTTAGGTATAATTTTCTTGGTAACTGTATTATTGTCATGGATTATACCAGCTGGTAGCTACGCTACTGGTGAATACGTGTCAGCTAGTGAGACTGCATCACTAGGGTTGTTTGATATGTTAAGAATGCCATTATTGACTTTATACTATATGTTTCAACCAGCTGCGTCAATTATGGGGGTTATGTTATTATTTTTAGCTATTGGAGCTTTCTATGCTGTTTTAAATAAAACTGGTGTTTATCAAGAAATAGTAGAGAGTTTATCTAACAAAGTTAAAAAGAGTAATTTAGGTATTATTTTAATAACAGTAATGTTTATTTTATTATCATCACTGTTTGCAATACCAAATGTATTATTTATTTTAGTGCCATTTGCAGTAGCTATCTTATTAAAAGCAGGATATTCAAAAATGGGGGCATTTGCTTCAACTGTTGGCGCTATCTTAATTGGTCAAATCGGAAATACTTTAGGATATAATGTTTGGGGAGCAATCGCTTACTATTCAGATTTAGAGTTATTATCTGAAATCGTTATCAAATTTATTATTCTTATAGTTATAAGTGTTTTATTTATTTTCTTTGTTAAACCAACAAAAGAAAAAGAAAATGAAATTCCATTATTAGAAAAAGGGAAAAGTAAAAAAAGTGCACTAGCGCTTAAAGTTGTTTCAATTATTGGATTCATTGTACTTGTATTAGGTACATTTAATATTGATGCAGTATTTGAAATTACAGTGTTTGCTGATTTCCATGAAGCTATTATGGAGTTTGAATTATTTGGTTTTACAATATTTGCTAATTTATTAGGTTCAATTAATCAATTTGGAACATGGGGAAATTATGAAGTTATTAGTATCTTAGTGGTTTTAACATTTGTAATTGGTTGGTTATATAGTATTAAAGTAGAAGAAATTTGTTCAAGTATGTATGAAGGTGCGAAAAAAATGTTGCCAACTGCTGTTTGTGCTACTTTAACTACAGTAATATTTATGTCAATTTTATCAATGGAATCATCAGGAACTTCAGTTAACTTTGTTAATACAATTTTAAATGGTATAGTTGGTGAAGGGGATTTAACTATTTTATCAACAACATTTAGTTCAATTGTTACTTCAATTTTTTATACTGATTATCCTACTGCTGTTTCATTATCTAGTATGTTATATGCTTCTTCTGATACAATTGATATGACAATGATTTTATTTCAATTTATTAATGGGTTAGTTTTATTAATTGCTCCAGTTAGTTTATATTTAATAGCTGGATTAACATTTATGAAAATCAACTATCTTGATTGGATTAAATATATATGGAAATATGCATTAATGATTTTAGGATTCATTGTAGTAGTTGGATTCTTAATATCTATTATGTAAACAAAAAAATATTAGTCTATCTAATATTTTTTTTATATATTTTAAAGTTTTCATCAATTTTCTTTTTCATATTATTATAATAATCAATATCAAATGGAACAAATAAATATGCTTCATCTAAAAATTCTTCACTGTTATATTTTTCAGGACCAAAATAGTTTAAAGCATTACTATCTATATCTGATGGATATTTATTTTCAGTATTAAACTTATAATAGTAATTGGCAAAATCTATTCCTATATTAGTTAAATACATATTATTTAAATCACCATTTAGATTATTATTTAGATAATCACGTAGTTTTATTAAGTCATAATCTTTAATTGAATTATAAAGATTTTCTACAATTAGTTTATTATCTAAACACCATTTTAAGAATATAGTAATATGATTACTAGCGTTGATTTCATCAATATTTAAACTTTTATCCTTAATTGATTGTGCGTGGTAGTAAGAAGAATCAATTATATTAGATTCATACATTTCAAAAACTGTTTCTCTTACTGTATTAATAACAGGGTCTATAGTAGGTATTAAACTAAATAATGCTTCAGCGCCATATTCTAATTTATAATTCATTTCATCATCATATAAAGGAAATAGTTGATAAAAATTAACTGTTTTATTATCAATTTTACACTCAAATGATTCTTTTTCTACATCTTGTGGATCTATTAATATTAATCCTGATAATTTAGTGTTTAAAGCAAATGGTTGACCATTTGGAATTGTGTGATATCCTCCTAACCATGTATTGTTTTCCATAGGTAGAGTAGATAATATTTTTAACCATTTAATTGGCCAAAACCAATGTTCTTCTTTGCTTTCAATTTGCCAGTAAGAAGGTAAATATATTAATAATTCAGCATTTTTAAAATTTTGTAATTCATCAGGAGTCTTCATATCATAAGCTCCCATACCCATAGTAATTAAAGTATAATAATTTTTTTCTTTGGTAGGGTTAATAACTGCTATATCAACATGCATATTAGTGTTATAAGTATCGTGATAAACTTTATCATATTTCCCATAAAATTTAGTTATATGTTCATCTAATTTTTCCAATTGCTCACTAGTATAGAAACTATCTTTTTTATCTATTTTATTTAACTTAGAATTTACTGCTTCTAAAAGTGCTGTAAACTCATTAGTTTGTTTATTAGTTAATTCTAATTTTTGTCCTAGCAAAATATATTTTAAAGCTTTTTTTTCTTTAAAAAGATTATAGTAACAAAGAGCTATTTCATAATATAAACTAGCGTTTTTTTCTTTTATTTTCTTTAATATTTTTAAAGCCTTTTTATACTCATAATTATTACTGTATTGTTTGGCTTGTTCATATAAATCTTTCATAAAATCACCCTTTAAATTATAACATATATTTGTTATTTAAACTATATTTTGCTATAATAATAATGGTGATTATATGATAGATTTACACACGCATACAACTTATTCGGATGGAACAGATTCATTAAAAGAAGTATTGATGTTATCAAATGATTTAGAAGTAATTTCAATAACTGATCATGATTCTTGTGAAGCTTATTTAGAACTGGAAGATTCTAATATTAGAAATATTTTTTATATTAAAACTAGATTAGATTTATTAAATAGATTAGATAACTTAAATTTAAAGTACGATTTATTTTATAAAGATAATCTTTTACTTGAAAGATATGAAACTAAATTGTATAATTCATTAATTAAAAACAATAACAATTTAAAAGAAGTGTTGAAAGATGAATATTGCAATAGAGCATCTATGTTTTATAGAAAGTGTATTAGTAACCCTAATAGTATGTTTTTTTTAGATTATGTTAGTGAATTAAAGAATATAAATGAAATAGTTGATTTTATTCATAATGAAGGAGGTATATTATTCTTTGCTCATCCTTTTAGTTATGGTATGGATAATATTGAAAAGTTTTTAGAAGAATTATTTGATGAATGTAATATTGATGGGGTAGAGGTATATCATTCAT
>CAYJEP010000033.1:0-5405 GCA_964369555.1 uncultured Muribaculaceae bacterium
ATCTAAAACAAAAGTGGTTGATGGCGCTAGAGATTTTAGATTAATGACTAGACAAATGTTAGATTCTATTTTAGAACTAAAAGAAGTTAATAGATATTCAAAAGGCTTATTTTCTTGGGTTGGATTTGAAACAAAATGGATTACTTTTGAAAATCAGGAAAGAAAAGCTGGAACAACAAAGTGGAATTTCTTTAAATTATTTTCTTATTCTCTAGAAAGTATCATGGGGTTCTCAACGGTACCACTTTTAATATCTTCATTTATTGGAATAATATTTTGTTTAATAGCTTTTATAATGGTAATATTCATTATAGTTAGTACTTTAATTTCCTCTAATCCAGTAGATGGATGGCCATCTTTAGTTTGTATTATCTTATTTGTTACTGGTATTCAATTATTCTGTATTGGAATTGTTAGTCAGTACTTAGCAAAAATGTATTTAGAAATTAAAAATAGACCGGTTTATATAATAAAGGAAACTGAAAATGATAAAAAAATATAAGGAGATAATTATAAAATATAAAGAAATAATTAGTTATTTAATCTTTGGAGTTTTAACTACTTTAGTTAGTATGTTAGTTTATTATGGTTTAGTATATACTATAATTGATCCTAGTAATGCTTTAATGTTACAAATAGCTAATATAATTTCTTGGGTTATAGCAGTAATATTTGCTTATATTACAAATAGAAAATATGTTTTTCTAAGTAAAAATAATAATAAAATAAAAGAAATTAGTACTTTCTTTTCTTCTAGAATAGTTACTTTAATACTTGATATGTTAATTATGTTTATTGGAGTAACAATTTTAAAAGGGAATGATAAAATAATTAAAATAATTTCTCAAATAATTGTAATAATAGGAAATTACATTTTAAGTAAATTATTTGTATTTAAGAAGGAGAAAAAATGAAAATAAGAATAAGTAGGGTTATTATAACACTTATTGTATTGGCAATAATGTTATTTGGAATTGTTTATGTAATTGATCAAGTTATAAATAAAGAACCAGAAATAAAGGATGATAATAATCAAGATGATTCTAAAGATGATGAGATTAAAGAACCAGAGCCAGTTGTTATACCATTTTTAGAAAAAACCTCATATTTAAATGAGATTACTAATAATGAGAATTTAAATAGTGAGATAGAAGAAGAAATAGTGTCTTTTTTAGATAGTTATTATAAAGCAATGGGAACTTTAGAAACTGTTGAAATGAGCGATTACTTTGTTTCTTTAAATGATTCATATTTAATTTATCAAACTGTAATTGATTTATTAGTTGAATTAAGGGGTATGAAACATGTTGACTTATCTTTATATGATGCTTATTACGATTTAGAAGTTAAGAGTGTTAAACAAAGTGGTTCAACAGTAACAGTTGAGGTATATGAAAATAGTTTTATTAATTTTACTTTTATGAAAGAAATAACTACTGAAGTATATAATGTTTCAAATATGTTTACATTTGAATTAGTAGATGGTGAATATAAAATTAAGAGTTATTCTAAAGGTCAAGACTTTTATGTTTTAATTACAGATAAATATAACGGTGGGGGTATTACAGAATTAAATAAATTAAAAACCGATTATTTAAATCAAACTGAGGATTTAATTAAAGAGTTAGAAGTTGATTTAGATTATTTAAATGAAAATGGTATTGATGATACTAAAAGTTGTACTTATGAATATAACCGTGAGGATGCTTATTACTATGCAAATGAATGGGTTGGAGCTAGAAGTGATGATTGGTGGACTTTTGATTTTAACTGTCAAAACTATGCTTCACAAGTATTAATGGCTGGTGGTATACCGATGGATTATACTGGAGATGCAAATAAACAATTACAACTTAAATTTTATGATGGATCATATAATTTAAACGAAGAAGCTAAAGGGTATAATTATACTTGGACATATGTACCTTATTTTTATACATATGCTAAAGATAATACTGGACCTGGATTATGTGCAACAGTAGATGAAAATATTTATTTTGCAGAAGCAGGAGATGTTATTCAACTTGGAACTAAATGGTATGATAGACATACAGTTGTTTCAATGGGACCATACGTTGTAAATGATGAAGTACAAGATATTTTATTAAACTCAAATTCAGTAGATTTAAGAAACTTCCCATTATCTGCTTATACATATCCTTATGCTAGATTAATTAAAGTGAGGGGATATAACTAATGAATGCTATATTTCTAGGCACAAGAGAAATATATGGTAATATAGAACTTTCATCTGAACTATTATTACTTAAATATAGAAAAGAGTTAGATTTAAAAAACTATAGTGCTAATGAAATAAAAGGTAAAAAGGTTGTAAATGAAATAATTAGATTAAGAAGTAAATTAAACTTAGAAGATGAAGCTTTCATGAAAAAGATTATAGATGAGAGTATAATTAAATTTATTAATAAACTATTAAGTAAACACCAGTATAAGATACCACTTATTAAAATAAAAGATTTAAAACAATTACAAAAAAATGGTGTTGAAATAGTAAAAGTAGGAAATCATGATTATTTAGTTGATTTAGAAAAAAAGAAGATAATACTAAATATTAATAAAATAGGTCAAGGATTATCTTTAGAGATGAAGACTGCATTAATTTTAGCTAGCATACCTAATCAAGTAATGAGATTTTTAATTAGAATGCTTAAAAACGAAAAAAATATAAAAGAAGAGATGATTTTCAAACTTAAGACGGGTGAAGAAAAAAAATCTCTTGGTATGGTTGGATGGATACTAAATGAGGGTTATATAGAAATGATGACTAGAAATTTTTGTATTAAAAATAACATTTATTATTCTCCTATACCTAAATACCATTCTTTTTCTAAATTATGTGAAAATATAAGTTCTACTTATAATATAAAAGATGATGATATATTTAAGTATGATTATGAAGATATTTGTAAATTGATGGATGAAGAATTAGTATTTGAATATAAAAGTGTAGAGTGCTTGTATTTTTTAAGTCAAAATAAAATTAATGGCGAGCAAATATCTTTAAATAAAGTCAAGCAAGCATATACATCTATGATTTAGGAGGTAATTTATGAATATCCCAATTTTAACTTTAATGTTAGTAATATTTTTTGTAATATATTTTAAAGAAAAAAATAGTGAAGTATTATTACAAAAGATTATGTTTAATATTCCTACAGTAATATATTTCATAATAGGTATAGTTTTACTTTTTGTAACTAACTTATTTGATTTTCTTAAGTATGCTATATTATTTTTATATGCTCTGCCTCTTATATTTCATTTGTTTGATTTTATATGTATTAAAGGATTAATATTTATAATACATTTATTTTCCAAAAAAACTAAGGAAGCAGATAAAAATTATAAATTATCAATTAATATGTTGCCTATTATTTGTTATGGTTATATTTTAATTGTTAATTACTTGTTGTGGTAAAGTACGCTATGTACTTTTTTTATTTATTATGATAATATAAATATAGAAAGTAGGGAGTATATGAAAAAAGCGTTTACACTAATAGAATTACTAGCAGTTATTATAATATTAGCAATAGTAGCTTTAATCGCAACACCGTTAATATTAAATGTAATTAATGATTCAAGAAGGTCAGCTAATTTATCAGAAGCTTATTTAATTTTAAATGGCGCTGAAAATTATTATGCTGCTTCAATACTAGATACCACGTTAACAGAAAAGTTTGATGGCATGACAGATGTCTATCCTATAATTGACTTTTCTGGAGATAAACCAAAAGTTGGTGATATTTTTATTAAATCAAATGGAGATATAGCAATGGCTATATTTAATGATTCGATTTGCTATACAAAATCATTTATAGAAACAACTATTAATGAAGTAGAAGGTTTAACTGAAACTACGTGTATATTAGATTTAGATGGTAATCCACCAACTGGAGGCGATACAGGAGTAACACCTCCAGAAGAACCTGAATCAGATGTTGTTATTACGGATCCTGATACAGGAACAAGCATAATTAGGCCTGGAACTAATGATGGTTCAATAAGTGATATATATGATGTATATACAGTAGGATATATTACAGATGTTGACGCTACTGGTATAACATATAGTTTTCATATTAATTTAGAAGGAATAGATTATGCTACTGAGACACTAGTTGTATCTAGTACTCCAGAAGTAATGTCTACCCAAGATGATTTTAATACTTATTTTGATTTAAAATCAAAAGGTACTATAACTGGTAACAATGCAAACACATCTAGTGCAACTGCTGCTGAGATGTTTAAGCATTCAATGACAAGGTCAAATTTATTAATAGACTCAGTAGATATAAGTTGTGATACAACAAAATGTACGGCAACTGTTACTGAAAGATTTATAAACTTATCGGAAGTTTCTAAACATGATACTACTAGTATAGGTGGAACACCAATAAGTGGAGCTATGTATAATGGAATTAAATTTAATGTCAAAGTTGTCGCACAGGGATCAGTATTGGTCAGTGGTAGTACATTTAATGCTAGAGTAAAAGCTTTAAATGGATATTCATCTGCAACAAGTGTGGTTTTTGAAAAAGGAATTAGTAGTGAATATAATAGTGTTTCTGCAGATAGCAAAGTGGATGTGTCATTAGCTAATGATAATTCAATAGTTGCTTATGTTATTAATGATACTATAAAAGTTCAATCTGAAGATATAATACATTTTAATACTTACTCTGGAAGCATGTTTGAAAAAATGCAAAACTTAACATCGATAGATTTTAGTAATGTTAATACATCTCGAACTAGATCGGTGTCAACAATGTTTTCAGGGGCTACCAATTTAATCTCTCTAGATTTGAGTAATTGGGACACTTCTAGTTTTGAAACCTTATCAGAAATGTTTCAAGATACATGGAGTTTAAGTACTTTAAATATAGAAGGATGGAAAACTTCAACATTTACTTCAACAGGATGGATGTTTTCTGGAGCTTCAAAGTTGACTAATTTAGATTTGAGTAATTGGGATACTTCAAATATTGTGCAGACTTCCTATATGTTTTATGGAACTCGATTTTTAGAATTAAATTTAAATAACTGGGATACTTCAAATATTTTTGATGCTTCTGGAATGTTTAGCTATGCAGATTTACCAGCTAATTTAAACTTGAATCATTTTGATACATCAAGCATTTCATACATGAAAGCAATATTTAAAGGTACTACAGCAGAAACTCTAGATTTAAATAACTGGGATATTTCTAGAGTCACTGACATGTGGCAGGTGTTTGAACGTAGTGAAATTAAAAATCTCTATATAAGTGATTGGGATACTTCTAATGTTACAAGTATGGCATCTATGTTTAAAGAAAGTGAAAGCCTTACTTCTTTAGATATTGCTAATTGGAATGTTTCTAATGTTGGAAGAGTAGACTTTA
>CAYJEP010000033.1:5415-9848 GCA_964369555.1 uncultured Muribaculaceae bacterium
GTTTTATGGAATGAGTGATTTAACCACTTTAGATTTGAATGGCTGGGATACTTCAGGGTTTACTAATTTAAATGCAATGTTTCAAGGCGCTAGTGATCTAGAAAATTTATATATTAGTAATTGGGATACTTCTAATATTGTTTCAATGATGGATACATTCAGTGGCTGCAGTAGTTTGATTGATTTAGACGTGAGTAAATGGAACACTTCAAGCTTACAAGATATGACGAGAACATTCAGTGCCATGTATGGTCTTACAAGTTTTGATATTAAAAATTGGGATGTTTCCAATGTCACTAGTATAGATGGTGCGTTTTTTGGGCTCAAAGTTCCAACTCTTGATATAAGTAATTGGAATGTTTCTAAGCTTAAAGATATGGATGGCACATTTAAAAATATGTCAAATTTAACTAGTTTAGATTTAAGTTCTTGGGACACCTCTAGTGTGAATTCTATATCAGAAACATTTTTCGGAACTACTAATTTAGTAGATTTGAATATAAGTAATTGGAATATAACTGAAGTTTATTCAATGTATGACACTTTCTATAATGCTAGTAGTTTGATAAGTTTAGACTTAAGTGGTTGGGATGTATTTGATATGTATAGAGTAGATGATATTTTTGAGGGAACTAATAGTTTAACAACTATTTATGCGAAAACACAAGCGGATGCAGATAGGTTTAGTAATCAGGTTGACACAGGCTTATCAAGTTCTGTTTCAATCATAATTAAGCAATAAAAAAGCTTTATGATTAATTTCATAAGCCTTTTAACATTCATTTTTATATTCACAATAATAAGCATAATATTCATCATAAGTTAAGCCACTTTCATATACTTTAGTAGCTAACTCAATTCCTAGATATCTATAATGCCATGATTCATAACTATATCCTGTAATATGTTCTTTTCCTTCAGGGTATCTTAAGATAAAACCATATTTATAGGAATTATTAATTAACCATTCATATTCTTCAGTAGAAGCAAATTCATTTCCAATATTATTATAAGTAATAATATCTAAAGCTAATCCTGTTTCATGTTCTGAATATCTTGGTCTAGCAGCATAGTCATCAGATGAATTATCATATTGGAATTTTTGTTCTTCATATGTTCTATAAGAAGAGTTAACAATTAAAACTAAATCTTCTAAATTAGCTTGTTTCCACATTCTAACATATGCATCATTTACTTCGCTATTTATAACTTGATTATCATATGCATACATAGTTGATATATTTACTAAATTAGATGCTTCGTAATCAAGTGGTAGGTAATTAAATTTATTTACTAACATATTATTACTTAAATTAGTAATCTCATTATCTTCAGTATAAAAAGTATTATCAGAACTTGTATTAATAATTGCTATAATATCCTCTACATCTTGAGAGCTATTATTTAAGGTATAATCAATATATTCATCATAATTATTTGGAATATAATATTTAGCTGTAATAATCTTTGGTAATAAATCATTGTATTCAGAATTTAATATTTGTTCTATTTTAAATTCATCTAATATAGCTGTAATACTAGTAACTTCACTTTCAGTATATCCTAAATTTAATAAGTCATCTTTAGTTGTATCTTTAGGTGGTATACTTTTAATTAAATTTATAATAATTACTGTAATTATTATAAATAATACTACAAAGATTAATCTTTTAATTTCTTTTTTTAATTTCATATAATCTACCTTTCTTATATTATTAATTATACTATATATTTATTTATTAGTCTAGTTTACAAAAATAATTGATATATCTAGAAAAATAATGTATAATTTTTTTAAGGTGATAGTATGAGAGTAAGACTAGAAAAACAAAAAACAGATAATAATCTAATATTATATAATAAACCAGAGAGAGTTTATATTCCACTTATTAGTGGTAATGATAAAAATATTACACTATTAGTTAATGTTGGTGAATATGTATATAAAGGAAGTATGATTGCTAAAAGTAAAGGAAACTTTAGAATTCCTATTTTTTCTAGTGTTTCAGGAAAAGTAATTGATTTTAAAGAAAAAATTTGTAGCACTGGAGAAAAAGTTAAATGTGTAGTTATAGAAAATGATTTTAAAGAAAAAATAAATAATAAAGATTTTGAACAAAAAAAACTAAATGAATATACTTATTCTTCCTTTATAACAGTTTTAAAAGAAACTGGTATTGTAGGTTTAGGTGGGGGTGGTTTTCCTACTTATGTTAAATATGAAAGTAAGAATAAAAAAACATTATTAGTAAACGCAGTTGAGTGTGAGCCTTTTGAAACTTGTGATGTATTAATAGCTAAAACAAAGTGTGAAGAAATACTAGAAACGATTGACGCTATTATAGAAATAAATAAATTAGATAGTGCGGTTATAGCTATTAAAAAAACAAATACACAAGTTAAAGATATTTTTTATAGTTTTATAGGAACTTATTTAAAGATAAAAATAGCTTTGGTTGATGATTATTACCCAGCTGGATTTGAAAGAAATTTAATTAAGGATGTTTTAAATATTGAGTATAAAAAACTACCAATTGAAAAAGGAATTATAGTTAATAATGTTTCTACTATATATGCGATATATGAAGCTTTAAAATATAATAAACCGTTAATTGAAAGAATTGTAACTTTTAATGGTAATAGTTTGAAAAAGAAATGTAATGTTTTAGTTAAATCAGGAACTTTAGCTAAAGATGTTATTAATTATTTAGGAACTAAAGGTGGCGTGATAGTTTCAGGTGGCGCAATGATGGGGAAAGTTGTTTCAAATGATTTTGTTATTTCTTCTTATGTTAACTGCATTTTAAATGTTAAAAAAGAAGAAAATAACGCGAGTGCGTGTATAAAATGTGGAAAATGCGTTAGTGTTTGTCCTTCTAAATTAAGTCCAGTTTTAATTATGAAAACTAAAAAATATAAAAAATTAAATGCTCATAAATGTATTAGATGTGGTTTATGTACATATATCTGTCCTGCTAAAATTGATGTTAGAGGTCAAGTGTGTTTAAAGGATGGTGAGAGAAAATGACATTTATTAAAAGTAAAAATACAACTAATAAAATTATGATGAATGTTTTAATTGCTTTAACTCCTATAATTTTATTTTCTTTTTATAAAAATGGAATCCTACCGGGAATAAATGGTAATACTTCAGTTATTGAAATGTTTTATCCTATTTTATTTATAATAGTTGGTGCTTTAAGTAGTTTTGTACTTGAATTTATCTACTGTAAAATAAAAAAACAAGAAATTAAAAATAAGTATGCTTTTTTTCCTGGATTATTTTTAAGTTTATTACTTCCTATTAACACTCCTTTATATATTATAATAATAGGTAGTTTAGTAGCTACAATTTTTGGAAAATTAATCTTTGGAGGATTTGGTAAAAATATATTTAATCCAGCGTTAATTGGGTATTTGTTTATTATTTTATTCTTATCTTCTTCTTTAGGAAGTTACGCTAATAACTATGAAATTGATACTAATGTTTCATCTACACCTTTAACTAATGCTTCATTTAGTGATAATACGTATGAAGAATTAATTGAACCTTATGGCTTTGATTCATTGTTTTTAGGTTTTTATCCAGGCGGATTAGCTGAGACAAGTAGTTTATTAATATTAATTGGATTTATTTATTTAGTGATCACTAAAAGTATTAAGTGGATAATTCCAGTAACTTATGTATCAACTGTATTTTTAATTACTTTAATTGCTTCAAGTGTAACTGGTATAGAAGTTTATTATTCATTATTTCATATTTTAAGTGGGGGATTATTATTTGGAGCTGTATTTATGGCAACTGATCCAGTAACTTCTTCAGTAACTCCTATTGGACAAGTAATAGAAGGTGTTTTCTTAGGTATTATTACAGTTATATTTAGAATGTTTTTTGTTGAAGGAGTAGCATATTCAATTTTAATTTGTAATTTATTTATATTTATTTTTGATAAAGTTGGATCTGAAGCAAGATTTAAAAAGGGGATATTAGCTTCTACTATAATTGCTCTAATTATTTTAATAATTTTAACAGGAATTAGTTTTAAAGATATATCTATTGACGATAGTGAAACTGATCCTAACTTTGATATAATTAGTATCAAAAAAGAAGGAACAACTACCATTTATGAAGTTACTCAATTAGGATATGGTGGGAGAATTAAAGCTAATTTATATATTGATTCGATAATAACCAAAATAGAAGTACTTAATCATAATGAAACTAGTAATAGATATGATAAGATTATAGATGAAAATTATATTGAATATTTAATTAGTAATCAAAATAATTTAGAAGATGTTGATACTATAGCAACAGTAACTATAACTTCTAATGCTTTTATTAAAATGATAGATAATGTTTTAGAATATCATAATTGATGTGAGTAAATCACATCTTTTATATTGTTAAAATTTATTTTTTTGTGATACAA
>CAYJEP010000034.1:0-5087 GCA_964369555.1 uncultured Muribaculaceae bacterium
GGCGAAACATTTCGTTTTATATAATTTAGACTAACTAGAAATAGTTAGTTTTTTATTGTATAATAAAATCAGGAGGATATATATGAAAAATTATAATAGAAAAATATTAGAATCTTTTATAACAAAAGAGCCCAAAGAAACAGAAGTTAGTTTAAGTGAGTTAATAGAATATAGGTTGTGGCAATATAAAAATTTGGCTGGAAAAATTGATGAGTTGAGGAATTTATTAAAAGAAAATTTTGATAAGGATCATCACGTTAGTTTCAACACAAGTGTTTATGGTCCTCGTTTCGCAATATGCCATAAAAATTGGAGCGGATCGGGAATGTGTGACATTGATGTTGAAGATATAACTTTCAGATTTATGTTGGATGAACAATATAGAACATTACAAAATTTTGTTGCTGATAATAGTGAATTGTTTATTCAATTACATTTGACATCTAATGAAAATAATATTTTAGGAAATACGGATTTTTCTACATATGATACTACTAAACAATATGGTATTATTTCTAACAATAACAGCATTACATTAGCATATAATTATCGTAATTTTAATATCACTAACTTTGAATCACACCAATTTAGAGATTTATCTATTGCTACACCTTTTTCATTTGGTGTACATTATATTGATTATGATTTAAATAATATAAGAAATGATGAAAATTCTTATTATATCAATAGAGAAAATTTTATAAAAAGATTAATTTTAAAATCTATATTAGAAAAAGGTGAATATAAAGGTCATAACATTAACCCTTTTAAGGCAATCATGATTGATGAAAGTAATCTGCCAGTTGATATAGTCAATCATGTAAAACAAAAGAAATTATCAATAAAAATAGATTGATTAACTGTCATTTTTAAAGTTCATAACCCGTTTATAATACGTGCCATAAGAAATTCGACTAACTAGAAATAGTTAATTTTTTATTATATAATTAAAGCAGGTGATGAAATGAAAAATAAAATTATTATATTTTCAGATTTGCATATAGGTAAAGATGCCATTAATAAATCCAATAAAGAAGGAATTAATACATATGGAAATTTAAAAAAAGAAATTGAGTATCTTAAAGAAATTATTTTATTAAATAATCCTGCTTTGACTGTAAATTTAGGTGACGTGATTACATGGGAAAATGAGCAAACTGATTATTTGAATTATAAATATTTTTATGATTTGTTTAATTTAGAGAATTTGTATAATATATATGGGAATCAAGATTTACAAAATCTTAATATTTGTGATTTAGAAAAACTTACTAAGCAACCTGCAAAAAAAAGTGTGGTTATAAATAATGTTAGACATGTTTTTTTAGATGCAGTAAGAAATGGACCAGTAACATTATCAAATGAATCATTTAATTGGTTACAAAAAGAACTTAATAATAAAAATGAAAAAGTTATTATATACACTCATTACCCAATCAGCTTAAAAGAAGATAATGTGTCATATTATCATAAAAATAATTTTAAAGCCTGTTTTATTGATTTATCGGAAAAAATATTAGAATTATTAAGAAATAGTAATTGTATAGCAGTTATTAGTGGACATACTCACTTTTATTATGAATGTAATATTGATGGGATAAAGCATTGTACAATACCATCTTTTTCTGAAGATAAAAATGGTAAACCCTCCTTGGAGTATGCAATTTTAGATATTGACACTTTAAAAATAGAAATTAATAATCTACACTAATTGAAACAATAAACGTTCATAACCCATTTATAAAACGTGCCATAAGAAATTCGACTAACTAGAAATAGTTAGTTTTTTATTGTATAATTAAAGTACAATAGAATGAATAAAATTATAATTTAATCAATAAATTATAAAGCTATTGAAAGGAATATGGAAATGAATGAAGTAAATTTAGATTATGGCAAAACCCCTATAAAAAAAATAATTACTACTTTGGCTATCCCCAGTATAATAACTATGATTATATCTACAGTGAGTATGATAATAGATGGTTATTTTACAGGAAATTATCTTGGTAGTGAGGCTTTAGCTGCAGTAAATTTAGTGATGCCCATACTTATGATTGTTATAGCCTTATTTGATATTATTGCTAGTGGTTCTGGAATAAGAACTTCTATCCTTTTAGGAGAAAATAAGAATAAACATGCGAATCAAATTTTCTCATCCTGTATGTCTATCATTTTGATTTTAAGTATTCTAGTTTCTTTAATATTACTGCTAGTTACTGATAATATTATATTTAGTTTAATTGAAAATCAAACATTAGCAACATTAGCTTATGACTATATAAAAATATTTATATATTTTATGCCACTAATTATTCCAATGTTTGTTTTTGACAATTTCTTATTAATTCAAGGAAAAGCTAAAACTAGTATGATTATAAATATAACAGTTGCTATTATTAATATTTTTTTAAACTGGCTTTTTATAGGTTATTTAGGATTAGGAATTACATTTGCTGCTCTTTCTACTGTTATCAGTATGACTATAGGCTCAATCCTATCAATAATTCCATTTTTCTTAAGAAAAACAAAAATAAAATTTGTTAAACCATCCATTAAATTAGAAGATTTAAAGATGATAATCTATAATGGTAGTAGTAATTTTTTTGAAAGTATTTCCGGTTCAATTTTGGCTGTTTTAATGAATGCTATTATGCTTTCTATAGCAGGAGCTAACGGAATTGCAGCAATTTCGATATTGCAATATATTGAAATGTTACTCACACCAATAATTATAGGTATTATCATATCTATTCAGCCTGTTATTAGTTATAACTATGGAGCTTTAAAAAAGGAAAGAATTAAAAAAATATTTAATTATGTAGCTATTATAACTTCAATAGTATCAGTTATATCAACGATTGTGTTATTTATTTTTCCTGAACAATTAGTTGGTATATTTGCAGATGATAAAAATGAAGAATTACTAAAAATTGCTACTATAAGTGTTATGATTTACGCACCAAGTTATTTATTTTCGTGGTTTAATAGCTTAGTAGGAACTTTCCTAACAGCATTTGAAAAACCTAAATTATCAATCATATTAATGTTAATTGATTCCTTAATATTACCAATTATTCTTTTTGTTATTTTAACATTTGTAATAGGAGTATATGGAATCGCACTAGCCTTTACTATTAGTACTTCTATCACATTTGTTGTAGCTTTTTATATGTGGAAAAAGGTGAAAAAAGAATTATTAAGCTAACTATATAAGTTAGTTTTTTTATCATACATATCTATTATCACTTATAATATTATTATAAATTTTTCACATAATTTTAAAAACAATATATCGTACTATCCATTTAATTTATGAAATGATATAATTTAATTAGAAGGCAGTGAAGTATGAAGAAAATTTTTAAAACTAAAAAATATATTATAATTATCTTGATAATATTGTTACTAATATCATTATTTTTAATTTTACCAAATTATATAAAAGATACAGATGCTCCTAATATTGAAAGCTCTAATGATATTGAAAAACCTACTGAACCCGATAAACCGACTAATCCTGAAGATACTACCGAACCAGAAGAACCAACTACTCCTGAAGAACCTACTATTCCAGAAGAACCTACTATTCCAGAAGAACCTACTATTCCAGAAGAACCTACCACTCCTGAAGAACCTACTACGCCTGAAGAACCTACTACACCAGAAGAACCTACTACACCTGAAGAACCAACTATTCCAGAAGAACCTACCGAGCCCGATGAACCAACTACTCCTGAAGAGCCTACCGAACCTGAAGAGCTTACTTGGAAACAAAAAAATGCTATACTAGCTCAAGAAATAATAGATATTCATAAGGTATCAGTTCTTTATGACGATAAAGCATTTTATACACATTATGGTGTGAGCGCTACAAAAACAAGTGAAGCAGATGGAGAAGCAGTTAATAAAACTCTACAAGCAATTAAAGATACATTATACGATATCCCACAATCAATCTTATCCACTATGAGACTCGATAATGGTTACAGTATTCATTTATTAAAACAGCTTCCTACTGGAGCAGCTGGTTTAGCAGTTTTCTCTCCATATGGACAACAAAGAATTGTAATGGATGTAGATTTATACTTAATTGATAGAATTATATATCATGAAACATTTCATCTTATGGAAAGATATATGTACCACAAAAATGGGATGCAAGATGCATTCACAGAATGGGAGAGTTATAACCCAGTAGGATTTACGTATGGTAGTGAAGGATCTAGTTATACAGCATATGATGATAGTATTACAAAAGAAGAAGTTGCTTTCGTTTCAGTATACGCTAAAACAAACGCTATGGAAGATAGAGCTGAACTATTTAGTGATTTGATGTTTAGATCAAGAAAATATACATATATGGATGAAGGATATGCCATTAATGAAAAAGCAAAGTATTTAGATGAAGTAATTGATAAATATTTTGGAGAAATAAGTAATACAAAATGGGAACGTTGGATTACTTATTAATAAAGAAAGGTAACATTTATGAAAAATATATTAGAAAGTGTAAACAAAGTATACTTAAAAAGTAGCTATGTAAAAATAAATTATAATAAACTAAAGGAGTTTGCTAATAAATTAAATACAAAAGAAACTAAACACTATTTATGTAATAATCCTTTTGGAATTGATAAATTATCTGTAGGAGATTTTATCCAATTATTATTAACATATCACGCTGTTGGGTTCTGTTATTGGCAAACACCAAAATGGGAAGTTACTATTGAGTCAATCACTTATGATGGAGCTTATGCCATGTTGGGAATATTAACAAATAGATTTAAATTAAGAACAGATTTAATCAGTGAAGAAGAATTTATTAATTTAATTAAAAGTGAAAATGAAATTCCATTATTACAAGAACGTATTAATAACATTAAAAAGTTATCAGATAATTTCTATGATGAAATTAAAAACTTAACTACAGATACAGAGTTATTTAACTATATAATAAATAAATTTGACTTTTTCAACGATGTTTCTATTTATAAAAATGAAAAAATTTACTTTTATAAACTTGCTCAATTATTAACATCTGACATATTACAAGTTAGAAATTATAAAGAAAATATAAATATAGA
>CAYJEP010000034.1:5187-9565 GCA_964369555.1 uncultured Muribaculaceae bacterium
TAATAATGAACTTTCAAAATTAGTAGATAATATGGAAATATTAGAACATGATAATGAAATGGAAATTGAAATAAGAGCTAATACACTTAAAGCTATCGAATTTATTTATCAAGAATTAAATCAAAAAATACCTAGAATTGTTATAAATGATTTAATTTGGATTATGGGTCAAAATAAGGATATCGTTAAAAAACCATATCATAAAACATACACTAATTTTTATTAAAAACTGACTAGAATTAATATGTCTAGTTAGTTTTTTTATACCATTTCATAGAATATTTTAAAAATATAAACAAATAATAATTTAAGATATTACTATGAAAGGAGGGAATATGAAATTAAAGTATTTAATATTAATATTTTTATTCTTATCTTTAACTACTTTAGGATATGCAGCATTAAATTCTGAATTAACTATTAGCGGTTCGATTTCTGTAACCGCACCTAAAGAAATCATAATTAGCTCAATCAAATTAAATAACTTATCTGATAGTGCCTATGAACAATATAACAGTTCTTTTACTAACAATTCAGTCACTATTCACCCTTCTTTACCTAATAATAGTTCAAAATTAACATATGATATCACTATTTCAAATTTAACTAATAATACTTATTACATAGATGATATAAGAATAGTAATAAATAAAAACGATAATATAGTTTGGTCAATAGATAGTATTAATAAATCAACACCACTTACTAATGGCAACACAACTTTTCAACTGGAAATATTTTATGATAATAATACATCTTTAAATGAAACAAGCACTATTGCCTTAGAATTTATTTTTAAAACTGATGAATCTTATAAAGATTTAATTTTAAATGGTTCTGATCCGATAATTACTTCTGGAATGATTCCAATTTCCATTAGTAACTTAGGAGTTCCTAGTAAAGCTGATATTAATTCTCAGTGGTATGATTATCAAAATAGAAGATGGGCGAATGTAGTATTAATAAAAGAAGATGTAAGAGATTATTATTTAAATGCAAGCAGTGGGACAGTTATCTTAGAAAGTGATATAATTGCTTACTTAGTATGGATACCAAGATTTGAATATGTAATTGATTCAGTCAATAAAAATATAAATATTAACTTTGTTTCAAAATTTGACTTATCAAATTCGGATAACTATATAATCCATCCAGCATTTTTAAACGGTAGTAATAATAATTTTTTAAATGGAGAATGGGATCAAGAAATAGATGGTTTTTATATTTCTAAATACCCAGCAGGTTACCAAGCAAATACAGTTACTCAAGGTTCATACTTTATATCAACAGAAATTTCTAATGCTCATGATGAAATTTTTTATTCTGATTATAACTATACATCAGAATCATCAAAAACTACTAATCCTTTAGGACAAGATTTATCAAATAATGGTTATTCAAATGAATTTATTTCCTTTCCAGTTTTTAAACCAATTACTTATATATATAATAATATTAATTTTAGTGACATATATGTTATTTCTCAAGCTATTGATTCTGAAACTACTTTCTATGGATTAAAAGATAATGAAATTGATAGTCACATGGTTAAAAATAGTGAATGGGGTGCGTTAGCATATTTAACTTATAGCAGTTTCGGAACTAATGGGATTGAGCCTTATATAAATAATTATTACACTAGCAATGACCCTTCTTTTAAAACAGCTATAACAGGAGTTTATTCTAACTCAAGTTATAGTGCTGCTACCACTTCCATTACTGCTGTAAATCCTTATAAAAGTACTCAAGGAATGTATGGTTCCTCTACAAGAAACATTACAGGCGTATTTGATATGGTCGGAGGAGCTACGGAAAGAGTAGCAGGCTATATCACTAATGGAGATACAAACATTGATAAATATTTAGGTGTTTTTGCTTCTTCAACTTTTAATACTAATAGTTATTTAAATCAATCAACTAAATATGTTACGGTTTACCCTTTCTTAAACGGTAAAAATGAAGATGAGAATTTTAATTACTATAAATCATTAAGTGAATCTATGTATAATTATGGATACGGTGACGCTATTTTAGAAACTGCTAATGCTTTAATAGCTTGGAATGATGATATTTCTAGGTATCCTGCCTATTCAGCATTCGCTATGATTAGAAGTCCCTATTATGCTTCAAGTAATAAAGCAGGAATATTTGGACACGATGTTACAAATGGTGCCCCTTGGGAATGGGATGGCTTCAGAGTAATATTCACACCAATTAAATAAAATTTATTTTTATATATTTTAGGAATTAAAACTATCGATAAAATGTAACTTAAAATAGTTACTTTTTTTGTGTTATAATATAGTAAATAGGAGGAAAATATGTTTAAATTTACACACTATAACTTTAATGTTTTAAATTTAGAAAAAAGCATAAAATTTTATGAAGAGGCACTTGGGTTAAAAATAGGAAGGGAATTAGATACTGATGATTTCACTCTAGTTTATTTAACTGATAATAAAAGTGATTTCACTTTAGAACTAACTTATTTGAAAAATAGAAAAGAAAAATATAACTTAGGTGAAAATGAATTTCATTTAGCTTTTACAACTGATAATTTTGAGGAAAGTTATAACAAGCATAAAGAAATGAATTGTATTTGTTATGAGAATAAAGAGATGGGAATATATTTCATAACTGATCCTGATGGATATTGGTTGGAGATAATACCAGAATGAAATATCAAATATTATACTTTAGTCCAACAGGTAACACTTTATTCTTAGCTAATAAACTAAAAAAATTATTAACTTGCGATTTAGTTACTATTAATGATGAAATTAATTGCGAACACTTAATTATCATGAGTTCAATTCATGCTTTTAGAATACCAAACATGTTAATAAAAAAGATTAAAAATGTAAAGAAAGTTAGCATTGTTGCAGTTGGATGTAATACATCTTCCATTAATGATGCTGCAGGATATAAACTACTTAAATACGCTAGAAAAAATAATATTGAAATAGGTGTATATAAAATTCTTGCCATGCCATTAACAATTGTTAAAAAATTTGATATAGAATATGGTAAAAAGATTATTGATGAATCACTAACTGAAATTAACTCTATTTATAACGATATTATTAATAATAAAAATACAAATATAAAAATTTCTTTATCATCTAAAGTATTTTCTAAAATCAATTACATTGAAAATTTTTTTGTTAAACTATTTGGTTTAGAATTAAAAGCTAATAAAAATTGTATTAACTGTGGATTATGTGTTAAAATATGTCCTAAGAATAATATTAAAATTAAAAAGAAACCAAAATTTGGTTTAAAATGTATGATGTGTATGAGTTGTGTTTATAACTGTCCTAAAAAAGCTATACATCCTAGAATTTCTAAATTTATCGAATTTAAAGATGGATATAAATTGTCTGATTACATAGAAAGAGATTAAAATGAAAGAAGAATATTTTAAAGTTTTAGGATATAGTAACTATCCAGATGTACTAAAAAAATATGAAAATACTACTGTAATAAAAAGATTAAATGGTGTTGGTCAATTTTGTGGATGTGAAAGAACTAAATTATATAAGCCAAAATTTTGGTTTAGTGACAATGACCATGGTTTAGAAACAGCTATTATAGTAAGTAATTTTACTAAAGATATTAGAGCAATATTAGCTGCAAGAATACATGATATAGGTACACCTTCCTTTAACCACTGCGTGGATTTTATGTTAAATGATGCTTTAAAACAAGAAAGTTCAGAAATAAATATTAAATCACTAATTAAAGAAGATTTGGAATTTTTAAGTTATTTAAAAGAAGACGGCATATCAATTGACGATATTTGTGATGTTTCAAAATATAGTATTGCAGAAAATAAAAGTCCTAAAATATGTGCTGATAGACTAGCTGGAATATTTCACTCAAATTACATTTGGTTAGATAAATGTAGTTTAGAAAAGATTAAAAGTATTTATGAAAATATGATAGTTTTAGATGATGAATTAGGTTTTAATAGTGTTGAAACTGCTAATGAATTTTATGAGTTAGCTTATAATTATTCAATTGCTCTACAAAAGAATGAAAATCATTACACAATGCGTTATATTGGTGAATGTTTAAAAACCTTAATTGATAAAAAAATAATTATATTTGAAGACTTATATCAATTAAGTGAAGACGAAATTATATTTAAATTTCAAAAAAATATTCCTTCTTGGAATGAATTTACTTTAAAAACAAAATTAATTAGAAGTGAAATTTATAAACACGGATATTATCAAAGATTAGCAGTTAAAAAAAGATATGTAGATCCTTTATGCATATATAAAGGAGAAAATGTTAGATCCTCAACTGTTTCAGATAAGATTAAAAAACTTGTAAATAACTATTTAGTATTTGAAGATTCAGAGTTTTATAAATA
>CAYJEP010000035.1:0-9050 GCA_964369555.1 uncultured Muribaculaceae bacterium
CAGCTATAACTATAATTTTTTTATTTATCATTTTTCTTTACCTTCTTTTTAGTTACTTCCTTTTTATTCACTTTATTTTTAACAACTTTATAAACTATATATATAATTGGAAATATAAACAATGAAGGAATAATTACAAACCAAGTATCCATAACATAAGGTTTTAAAATATATACGGAAGTATTACCATTTATATCTTCAACATAAATTGTGAATATTCCATCATTTAGATATATATTTATGGTACTATCTTCGTAATTAGCAATAGCAGATACTTCGATATCTCCCTTATAAATATAGGTAAATATATCACTATTGAAGGTTTTAGTTAAGCTACCATTATTAATATTAATTTCCTTTAATAAACTATCTCTAATTTCTTCTGTACCTACACTATATCCTCGCATAACACTTATTTTATATTCGGTAATTGATAAATCTTCCGCTGTTACAGTTATATTATATTCATTTTTTCCAACTTCTAAAGTATCAGGTTTATTATAATTAGATAATCCCCATTTACTATCTTCTAAAGAAAATTCTAAGTTTAAATCACTAACTTCATACGGCACCCAAATTAAATATTCTTTTATTTCTTTATCAAATTTTGGAGATAAAGTACCATAGTCTGAACTTAAACTACTTAAGTAACTAATATCAGATAAAGGTTTATTTGGATCTTTTCCTCTAGTTGTAGAAATAGTATAAGTTTTCACACTACCATTTTCTGCAGTAACTTTGACATAAACATCTTTAGTTTCTTCAGATATTAACCCAGTATTGTTACTAATAGTTACTTTAGATTTAGAATCACTAGCTACTGCTTTTATATTTAAATCTTCCACTTCAAATGGAACTATTATTTTATATGATGTATTACTAGAAGAAAAATCAGGAGTTAAAGTACCATCATTTATAGTTAAACTACTTAAATTATTGTTAGTACTCCTATCATCTTTCCTATTGACAGTAATTGTATATGTTTTTTTAATTCCACTAGCAGAAGTCACATTAATATAAAAAGTATTATTTCCATAATTTAAACTTTTACTACCAATTCCACTTACACTAGCACCATTTACTGCAGTAGCATTTATATTAATACTACTGACACTACTATCAACATTTAAAGAATAACTAGTTGTATTCGCACTAAAATTAACGCTCCCAACACTAGTTGTTAAACTAGTTAAATTATTATCATTACTTAAAGATTTAACAGTAACTGAAGAATTATTAGCTGATACACCAATCGAATCAATAGTTCCTACTTGATCATTCACATAAGTAATAACCGCAGAACAATTAGTTCCTACTGCTTTATAATTAACTTTAGCTATTGTTCTAGTACTAGAAAATCCTGCCCCACTCAAATCTAAATATGCAATTTTATTTCCATTAACTATAGTGTATGAATGACTAGAAGAAACACTAGTTATTGAAATACAAGAAGAATTGTTGCTAGTAAAAGTACCACCTACAACACCAATTAATGAACCTTGCCCATTAACTACTAAAGACGCGCTACCACTTTTACCCTCACCTAAACTAGTGTTTCCAGATAAACTAGTTGAAGCAGCTAATGTTGTAGAAGAACAAACAAGAAAGAAGAATATGAAAGTTAATAATCTTTTCATATTCCCCATTCATCTTCCCTACTTTTTTTAAGTTCTTCTTTTTTTCTGTTTAACATTTCTTGTTCGTATAATATTTTCAATGTTTCTGAATCTTTATTATTAATAGCATTGATTAATTCATCTTTAGTAATAACTTCATCATACACATCTTTATTTTCTATTTGTTTTAATAAGCTTTGCGTAGCTAAATATTCATTATTTCCAGTATTATTTCTAGAATCAAAATTAAATTCAGGTTTAAAGTCTATTAAAGTTTTTTGTGGTTCTGTTTCTTTTTTAGCTATTTCTACTACTGGTTTTCTACGCATTAATATTATTAATATAATAATAACAGCTAACAAACTAAGCCCTAAACCAACCCATGGTAATATAGTTAATAGCATATCTTGTTTAATTTCTTTATAAACATTAACTTGATAGTATCTTACAAAAGAATTTTCATCTTCTATACTAATTAAAAATGTATTATTACCTTCTTTAAGTTCATATATACCAGTACCTGTTACTATTGCATTTTCATTAAAAGCAGTAGCTTCAATAGTTATTTCATCACTAGTTAAGTTTAAACTATAATTATTAATATCAGTATTAAAGTTGTTTATAGTAATACCATTAATTTTTAAATCTTCTAACTTATTATCACTAGATAATGGACTTCTTGTAACATTTAAAGTATAAATTCTAACACTGCCATCTTCTGCTTTAACTTTAATCTCAACTGGAGTTACAGAATTGATTATAAAATCACTATTTCCAATAATTTCAACTATAGCTTTAGAATAACTTTTTAAATAATTAATTCTTAGTGCTGAGGTTTCAAAAGGCACTGTAATATTATAATTATTTAAGTTTTTATCAAATGAAATATCATATCCAACTACATCTATTAAAGTTAAGTAATTATCACTAGATTCAGTATTTTCTTGTGTACTTAATCCTTTACGACTTACATTAACTATATAATTTCTAATCGAACCATCTTCTGCACTTACTTTAATAGTAATTGAATTAATTCCCTCTTTAAAATTATTATTACCAATTACTTCATAAGTAGCTTTATCACTATTAGGAATTGCAGTAATATCTAAAGAAGTAATATTATTTTCAACATTTAAAATATATACTGAAGTTAATGAATCAAATATAGGAGAATAACTATATCCTAAGTCTAAAGATTTTAATGTATTATCACTATCTAATACAATTACTTCTTCAGCTTCTTTAGTTACTGTGATTGTGAATTCTCTTTTACTTAAATCTTCCGCTGTAACTACTACTTTAATTTCATTTTGACCTACTTTAAGATTATTATTACCAGTCACTACAACAGAAGCCAAATCACTTTCAGCTACTGCATTAACTAATAAAGAATCAATATCATAAGGTACAACCATTGAATAATTAAAAATATCATTATTAAAAGTTGGCGTTATATTAAATCCTTCCACAATTAAATCTTGTAGCTTATTATTTTTATCAATTATTTGTTCTTCTCTTGTAACTGTTATTACATAATTTTTAACATCACCATTTTCAGCTGTAACTTTAATAGTTATGGTATTATTTCCAACTACTAAATTACTACTAGATATACCTACTGTTGATGTTGAACTATTTGCAACAGCATTTATAGTTAATTTTGATATTTCAAAAGGTACAGTTAAAGTATAACTTGTAACATCTTTATTAAATGTAGGATTAATATTTTGTCCTGTAACACTTAAAGATCCTAATGAAGTATCATCATTTTTAGGAACTTCTTGTCTTGTAACATTGATAGTATAATTTCTAACAGTACCGTTTTCAGCTGTTACTTTTACTGTAATTGTATTACTACCTACTTTAAAATTAGTATTTCCACTAATAGAAACCGTTGCCTTACTATCATTTGCAGTAGCATCAACAACTAAAGATGTTATATCATTAGGTACAGTAACATTATAACTAGTAGTTGATGAACTAAAAGTCGGAGTCAATGTTTGACCATCGATTTCTAAGTTTGATAATGTATTATCTGTACTTCTAGAATCTGCTTCTCGTATTATATTGATACTATAATTTTTAATAGTACCATCTTCAGCCGTTACTCTAACAGTAACGCTATTATTACCTACAGTTAAATTCTTAGTACCAGTTCCTGATAAAGATGCAGTACTATCAGATAAAGTAGCTGCTACATTTACACTAGTAGTTAAATAAGGAACCGTTACAGTATAACTAGTAGTATTAGCATTAAAAGTTGGACTTAAAGTTTGACCTGATACTGTTAAAGTTGCTAAATCTGCATTTGATGACGGTTCAGTTGTTGTTAAACTTAATGGTGTTACAGTAGTAGGAACAATTTGTGGTGAGGCCGCAGCATCTGAAAGTGCAAATTCAATTCCATTTGCTGTTCCAATAGATATATCAGTATTTCCAGCTGCTATTATATCAAAAGTAATAGTATATAATACTGTACTTTCCTTAATAGAATAAGTACCACCAGAAAAATCCACCATAGCTAAAGCTAAATTAGCTAGGTTATCAATAAATGTTAAGTTAGTACTTCTATTGGGTGTAACAGTATCAAGTTCTAATATTGTATCATCAAATAAAATTACTCCTCCAAAAGTCCCAATTCCAGTTGGAACATCGGTTGGTGAGACATAAATATCAACAGATATTTTATCACCTACTAATCCGTCAACGCTATTTCCAGCAGTAGAAACGTTACTACCCGATTCTACAAAATCTACTTCTGCTGAAAAAGCTTGAACATTACTAACATTTAACATCATCATAAATGATGTAAATAAAATCATAACCCTTTTCATTCTTACCTCCAAAAACTCACTAAATAATAACTATACTGATATATTAATAACTTTATCCTATACCTACTTATTATCTTTAATTAGTATATCATACAAAAAATAGATTTTCAATTAAATTTTAAACTTCATCCTTTTTTATAATATATGTTTTTTGTTTAGTATAAAACGCATAAAAAACATTTTCAAGTTCAATTCTTTTTTTAGATAAAATAGAATATAACCAATCAGGATCTTTTTTAATATTATAAAGCGTATCAAAATCTATTTTCCCATCTAAAATAATAGGAAGTGGATATATATCATTATCACTAAAAACAGATAATTTACCACTATTTTCAAGTATCGCATAATTAACATCTTCAATATTTTTAATACCTTGTTCTCTAAGTTGAGTTATCAAATCATCTAAACTATATCTTAAGTTTTTCATTTGATTAAACATCAATTTACCTTTATTAATAATTAGTTTAGGACTACCATCAATAATTTTTCTAAATTTTGAACTCTTAAGTTGAATAAAACTTAATATGATTTCCAATACTACTAATACTACTATTGGTACAATTGAAATAAATATTGATCTAGACGTTTCTTCAATACTCATAGCAGCAAGTTCTGCTATTAAAATTGAAACTATTAAATCAATAATACTTAACTGTGTAACTTCTTTTTTCCCCATAATCCTATATGAAACAACTATAAAAAAATAAAGAATAACTGTTTTTAAAATAATTGAACTATACATTTAATCACCTACTCTATTATGTAATAGGTATATATTTTTATACAAGTCATATGTATTATTAAGGTGATTATATGATATTTTTAAAAAATTCTACTAAAATTTTAGGTAAAAGCTATTTATTACTAATTATATTAACTTTACTAATGACAATATTAAATTACTTCAATATAATTAATATCAAAGTTATTAATATATTAATCTATGTAATACCATTTATATCATTTTTAATGGGTGGATTTTTATCTGGGAAGCAAGCTATTAATAAAGGATGGCTAACAGGTATAAAATTTGGTTTGTTATCTACTTTATCTTTAATTTTATTAAATCTTATTTTTAATGATGGTTTTACCTTATATAATATAATAAATTATATTATAGTAATGTTAGGTAGTTGTTTAGGAAGCATCATAGGAATCAATAAAAAAATAAATAATAAATAATTTTCGCTATTCTCACTATAATAATAACGGTGAGGGAAAATGAAAAAAATTAAAATATTAATAATATTAATTATAATACCTATAT
This sequence comes from uncultured Muribaculaceae bacterium, assembly GCA_964369555.1. Taxonomy (GTDB): domain Bacteria; phylum Bacillota_I; class Bacilli_A; order RF39; family UBA660; genus Faecisoma. The sequence goes on from CAYJEP010000035.1 coordinate 5,721, forward strand.
TATTATATTTAGGTATTTACTTTTATGCTTGGACAAACCCTAAGTTAACTTTAAATAATTCTAGTAGTTTTTATTTTTATGATAATGATTCTAATTTAATAGATGGTAGCGATGATTGGATTAGTTATGAAAATTTAAGTCAAAATTTAATAAACGCTACTATTGCAACTGAAGATAAAAATTTTTTTAATCATCAAGGATTTGATTATTTAAGAATAGGAAAAGCTTTATTAAATAATATCCAATATGGAACAACTCAAGGCGCTTCTACTATCACACAACAATACGCTAAAAATTTATATTTAGATTTTGATCAAACTTTAAAAAGAAAAATCAATGAAGCTTGGTTAACAGTTAGATTAGAAGTTCATTATTCAAAAGAAGAAATATTCGAAGGATATGTAAATACAATAAATTATGGTGGGGTGTTTGGAATAGAAAATGCTTCAAAATATTACTTTGATAAAAGTGCTTCAGATTTGAGTGTTGCAGAAGCTGCAATGCTTGCAGGTATTCCAAATTACCCTAGTAAATATTCTCCATTCATTGATCTAGAAGCAGCTTTAGAAAGACAAGAGATAGTTCTTTATTCAATGTTACGAGATGGATATATTACGGATATTGAACTTAATGATGCACTAGAAGAGCCATTAGTATTTTCGGAAGCTAATAATACTGAATATCTAAATTCTATAATGTATTATAAAGATGTAGTTATTAATGAATTACAAAACATAACTTCTATTCCAAGTTCCTTTTTAGAAACTGGTGGTTTAAAAATATATACTAATTTAGATATTGAATATCAAAAAGCTATTGAAGATACTATTAAAGAAAATATAGATGAAGAACATGAAATACAAAATGCTATTGTTATTATGGATCCAAACACTGGTAAAGTTTTAGCTTTAAGTGGAGGGAAAAATTATAATAACAGTCAATATAATAGAGCTATATATGATGGAAGAGCAGTAGGTTCAACTTTAAAACCATTCTTATACTACTCCGCTTTAGAAAATGGTTTTACCGCTAGTACAAATTTCACTAGTGAAAAAACTAATTTTGTTTTTAATAATGATGAGGTGTACTCTCCTACTAACTATAATGATTTATATGCTAATCAATCTATTTCTCTAGCTAGCGCGTTAGCATATTCAGATAACATATTTGCAGTTAAAACTCACCTCTTTTTAGGAGAAGAAAATTTAGTTAACATTATGAAAAGAGTTGGGGTAAATACATCTTTAAATAGCGTTCCATCCCTAGCTTTAGGAAGTCAAGAAATCAGTTTATTAGAAATGACACAAGCGTATTCAACTCTAGCTAATGAAGGAGAAAAAACAGAACCATACTTCATTTCTAGAATCGAAGATATTGAAGGTAATATCTTATATGAACACAAAATTGAATCTGAAGCTGTTTTGAATAAAAGTACCACATTTATAATAAGTGAGTTATTAGCAAATGCGAATAATCCTAATTTCATCAATTACTTAACACCAACCTTTTATGGAATAGAACCTATTTTAACTAATAAATATGCTATTAAAACAGGAACTACTGATTTTGATCATTTAGTATTTGGATACAATGAAAATATCGTAGTTGGATCATGGTCAGGTTATGACGATAATAGAGAATTAATATATGGTGATGTCACTTTAAATAAAGAAATATGGGCAAGTTTAGTTTTAAAATTAAATATAGAAGATAATTGGTATGATATTCCTAGTAATGTAGTTGGAGTTTTATCTGATCCTCTTACTGGGGCACTAGCTAATGAAAATACAAAAAACAGTACTATTTTATATTATATAAAAGGAACAGAGCCTACAAAAAGCAATAATTTGGACGATCTAATTCCTACTATTAAATTAGATTAAACAAAAAAAGCCATATGGCTTTTTTAAAGTTAGGAGTTATGATTTGTTTTTAAATATTTATTGTAAATTGCTATATAAGCATTTTGTTTTCTATATAAACATTGTTTTGATTACCTTACCTATCACCTCTTTCATGTTTAACATTTTACATGTATATTATGAAAGAATAATGTTTTAAGTGTGAAATTTAGGTAAAATCATAACTTATATTTCATTAATGATTGTTAAGATAACAGGTTTCGATTCAGTTTCTTCATAAAAGTACTTACCAACTTGATCTCTTATTTGATTTTTAATCTTACTATAATCAGCAAAATTAGGTTTAGTATTTTCTATAACTATTTTTTCACATAGTTTATTAGCTCCTAAAATTAATTCAACACTATCTTTAGTATTAATAAAACCTTTAGTTACTATTTCAGGACCATATAATATTTTTTTAGTTTTTCTATCTAAAACAGTATTAACTAAAACAATACCACTTTCCCCAAGCATTTCTCTATCTTTAATAACTAATTCACCGATATCTCCTATTGTTTTACCATCTATTAAAATATCATTAACTTTGATAGTCTTATTATCTTTGGTTAAATTACCATTAACAAAAGTTGCTACTTGCCCATTTAAATTTAAAATGACGTTATCTTCGTTATAACCTACTTTATAAGCTACTTCTGCATTAGCAATTTGATGTCTATATTCTCCAATCACTGGAAAATAGTACTTAGGATTTAAAAGCGCTAACATCATCATTAAATCTTCTGAAGAAGCGTGAAGTGATAAATACTTTTTACTAGACATTGTGATTAAATCACAACCTTTTTTAGCAATATCATCAAATAAATTAGTTGCTGTTCTTTCCATTCCATCATATATTGGTGTAGCAAATAAAACAGTATCAGTTTCATTTAATGTAATAAATTTATCATAACCTTTAAGAATCCTTCTTAAATTAGAAAATGGCTTTTCTCTTTCATCTGAAATTAAAACAACAACATTTTCATCTTTAATTTTATGAATATTTGAAATTCTTTTTTTATCAAAATTAATATAGTTTTGATCAATTCCGTTTATAATAGCAGTTTCTAATCTTTTACCTAAAACTACTACTTGTCTATCAGAATCTTTAAGTGCATTAAAGATTTCTTGTATTCTATAATTTTGTCCTTGGTAAATGTTAATTAAAATTCTTTTTTCACATTTTTTAAAAGTATCTTTAAAAAAGTTGTAACTTCTATGATTTGGTGAAGTAAACCCTTTTTTATCTGCATATGTTGATTCTGCAAGTAAGCATAATACCCCTTGTTTTCCAACATAAGCTAACTTTCCAATATCAGTTTTATAATTATCTTGTAAAATCGAATCAAATACAAAATTACCTGTATATACTATCGCACCATTTCTAGTATAAAGAACATACCCAATTGTATCTGGCGCATTATGCGAT
>CAYJEP010000036.1:0-1410 GCA_964369555.1 uncultured Muribaculaceae bacterium
GTCTTAACAAATATAATTAGTGAATTAACTTCAATTATTACTCTACTATTATTCTTACCTAAAAAAGTTATTATAACTAAAAAAGATTTAAAATTAAGTAAAAATAATATTAAATCCATATTAGATATTAGTATTCCAACTACAGGAAGTAGAATTATAGGATCAATAGGAATGTTTCTAGAACCAATAATAGTAACAACTATATTGCTTAGTATTGGTTATTCAAATGATTTTATTATAACTGAGTATGGTGTTTTAAATGGGTATGTAGTTCCTTTAATTTTATTACCATCATTTTTTACTTTTGCTATATCACAAGCACTACTACCAGTTATAGCAAATGCTTACTCTAATAATAATAAAAAATACCTATTAAATAAGCTAAAGCAAGCTATATTTTATTCCTTGTTAATTGGTATTCCAGCAACTTTAATATTTACATTTATACCACATATTCCTTTACAATTTATTTTCAATACAACTCAAGGAATTAATTATATTAAAGTATTAGCTCCAATATTCTTAATTTTTTATATTCAAGCTCCACTTACCACTTGTATGTATGGAATGAATCTAGCTAAACAAGCTATGAAAGGAACACTTGTTGGAATGATACTTAAAACTATTATATTATCTATTACTCTTTACTTAAACATTGGTTTATGGCCTTTAATCATTTCAAGTTCTATTAATGTATTTTATATTACTATCCATCATATAATTTGTATTAAAAAAAAATTAGGATAATATATCCTAATTAACTGCAAAGTTTAGTGTTGCTGGTTTACTTGATGTTCCATTTAATATAGTAGCATTAGCTGTATCTTTAGCATACCCAAGAGTAGCTTTTGAAAAACTAAACATACTATCAAGATTAGTAGCTTTACTAAAATCGATTCCACTTAAATCTAATTCTGCTATTGAAGAATTTTGAAACATTTTATTAGCATCAACAATAGTTGATGATATAAAATTACTTAGATCCAACTGTTCTAAACTAGTAGTATTGAAAAACATTAATGAGCTATCTGTTAAGACAGTACCTTTAAATTTTTCACTTATGATTAAATTTTCTAAATTACTCATATTATGAAACATAGCGCTCATAGTAGTAACTTTTGATGTATCAAAACTACTTAAATCTAAAATTTTTATACTACTCATTCCATTAAAAGTAGAAATCATACTAGTTGTACTAGCTGTATTAAAATTTGTAATGTCTAATTCAATTAATGATGAATTATTACTAAACATATAATTCATATTAATAACTTTTGATGTATCGAAACTGCTTAGATCAATATAATTTAAGCTACTCATTTTAGAAAACATATTATTCATAGTAGTCACACTACTAGTATTAAAGAAGCTTAAATCTAGCTCTTTTATGGATGACATTGTAGAAAACAT
>CAYJEP010000036.1:1420-8870 GCA_964369555.1 uncultured Muribaculaceae bacterium
GTATCAAAGTTTGTACCAAAATTTATTGTCTGTAAATTAGTAGCGTTATTAAACATTCTTGACATATTAACAATATTAGAAGTATTAAAATCACTTAAATCTAGAGTTGGTAAACTAGTTGTATATGAAAACATATTTCTCATACTAGTCATTAAAGTAGTATCAATAGAATCATTAAAATTAATATTTTTTAAATCTGTAAATCCACAAAAAGTTCCATTAAAACTATTTTCACTAGGATCACACGCTTCACCACTTGAACTATTAGTTAAATAAATAGTTCTTGAAGCTTCTATGTGTAATACTTTATGACCATTATTCTCTTCAATAAAGCCTAAAACTTCCTCTGAATTAGTATCTTTAGAAAAATCCCATTTCAAAGTTGCTGCTTCATAACCACCAGATTTAGTACTAGAGAATATCACTTCATCTATTTCAGATCTTAAACTTCCTATTGCAAGATTAAAATCAGTTCCATTAACCATTTCAGATAGTTGTAAAATAGGGGTACATTCCTCTTTAATAACTGTTACAAATTTATTATCTGTTACAACTGTTTCTATATAAAGAGTTCCAACTAATTCATCATTAGTAACTGGATCTATAACTGGAGTCGTAAGTAAACCTCTATCAGTTAAATTATTAATAGTAACACAATAAACATTATTATTATCAACTGGATATTTATTAACATCGCTACTTAAATATAAACTATTAGCAGTATCCAACACTTGTTTAAAAGTATCACTAATCTCTCCGCCTTCATCATTAATCAAATTAGAAATTGAAAACAAAGCTAAACCTGTTATTAGACCCAAGATAACTATTACAGCTAATATTTCAACTAAAGTAAAACCCTTCATATTATCACCTATAATAATTTTAACAAAATACATAAAAAAAAACAACTATTCAGCTGTTTTAATTTCTTTTCCTTTGTAAGAACCGCAATTTGCACATACTCTATGTGGTCTTGTTTCCTCACCACATTTAGGACATTTTACTGTTGCATTTTCACTAATTTTATAGTGTGTTCTTCTTTTTCTACCACGAGTTTTACTTACTTTTCTAAATGGAACTGCCATTTATAACACCTCTTTCTATAGTAAATCTTTTAACTTCTCTAATTCAGGATTTGTTTTTGTACCCTTTTCATCTATTAGTATCCAACCATCACCAGATTTCTTGATATCTGTTAAGTCTTCGCTAACAACCCGGATTGGGATTTCCGCCAATATATTTTCCCATATAATTGGTAAAATATCAATAGTATTTTGATTATTTTTTAAATTTTCTTCAATTTTTTCTTCAATTTCAACTTCAAAACTATAATCAACTGGTTTTAAACTAACAGCACAAGGTAATACCATTATACCTTTTACAGTTAATTTAACTTCATTTTTAACATGTTCCCCAGTAATACTGATATTATCTAATTTAATGATTCCAGTACCTTCTAAGTCTTTAAATGAATGAGTATCATTAATTAATTCATCTTTTGTAATATCAATTATCATTTTGCTTCCTCTTGTGCTCTAGTTTCTCTAATAACAATAACTTTAATTGTTCCAGGATATTGTAATTTTTCTTCTATTTGAGTTTTTATATCTCTAGCTATTTTATGACTTTTTAAATCATCAATTTCTTCAGGTTTAACAATAACTCTAAGTTCTCTACCTGCTTGCATAGCATATGATTTTTCAACACCATTTATTTCATTACCAATAGCTTCTAAATCATGTAATCTTTTAATATAATTTTCCAAAGAATCATTTCTAGCTCCAGGTCTTGAAGCTGATAATGCATCTGCTATTGCAACAATTACAGATATAATAGAAGTTGCTTCAGTATCACCGTGATGGGAAGCAATTGAATTAATAACTACTTCTTTTTCATTATATTTTTTAGCTAAATTAACACCTAGTTCAACATGACTACCTTCTACTTCATGGTCAATAGCTTTTCCAATATCGTGTAAAAGTCCAGCTCTTTTAGCTAAATTAATATTCTCACCTAGTTCAGCTGCAATTATACCAGATAAATGCGCTACTTCTTTAGAATGTTGTAATGCATTTTGTCCATAAGAAGTTCTAAAATGTAATTTACCTAATAATTCTTGTAAATCAGAATCTACTTTAGTAATTCCAAGTTCAAACAAAGCTGCCTCAGCATGTTCTAAAACTTTAAGTTGAATTTCTTTAGTAGTTTTATCATAAACCTCTTCTATTCTACCAGGATGAATTCTACCATCTTTTAACAATGTTTCAATTGTCATTCTAGCAATTTCTCTTCTATAAGGATCAAATGAAGATAAAACTATTGCTTCTGGTGTATCATCAATTATTAAATCAACTCCAGTTACAGCTTCAATCGCCCTAATATTTCTACCTTCTCTACCAATAATTCTACCCTTCATATCATCATTAGCTAAATTAACAACTGTTACAGTTTGATCATTAGAAACATCAGCAGCATACTTTTGCATCGATGTTACTAATAAACTTTTAGCTTTTTTATCTATTTCTAATTTTGCTTCAGATTCTCTTTCTTTGATATAAGAAGATATTTCTAAAGTCATCATATCCTCTACTTTTTTCATAACTAATTTCTTAGCTTCATCTTTTGAATAACCTGAAATGTTTTCTAGCAACTCTATTTGTTGTTTTTTAATCTCCTCCACTTTATCTTGCTCACTAATTAACTCTTTTTGTTTGTTTAATATGGCTTTATCTCTTTCATCTAATAATTGTTCGCGATTTTGCAAAGTTAAATCACGTTTATCAATATTAGTTTCTCTTAAAATTAAACGTTCCTCTGATTCTTTAATTTCAGATTTCTTTTCCTTTGCCTCTTTGTCAAATTCCATTTTTAATGTATGTATTTCTTCCTTTGCATCTAAAATATTATCACGTTTTATTTTATCTGCATCTTTCTTAGCTTGTTCTAAAATTTGAAAAGCTTTTTTACTAGCCGACGACACTTTTATATTATTTATAACAACCATTATACTAATTCCAACAAAAAGTCCTATTAAGATAAATAAAATGGGAAATAATACTTCGTTCATATATTTCCTCCATTTTTTCTAAGAGTTTTAAACTCTATCTTTATTTTATAGGTAATATTAAAATAAGTCAAGTTAATGTTTTGACAAATGAACGAAAACACTGTATAATTAAAAGGTCAAAAATTAATAAAGAAAGGAGGAAATTTAATGACAAAAGTTTATGCCTTAGGTGGTTTAGGTGAAGTTGGTAAAAACATGTATATTGTTGAGACTGAAACTGAAATAATTATTATTGACGCTGGTGTGACTTTTCCACAAGATTTAATGGGTGTTGATTACGTTATTCCAGATGTTACTTATTTAAAACAAAATAAAGATAAGATTAAAGCATTATTTATAACACATGGTCATGAAGACCACATTGGTGGGATTCCATTTTTATTGCAACAATTAGAAATACCAGTTATTCACGCACCTAATCAAGCTATCGGATTAATTAAAAAGAAATTAGATGAAAGATCAATTAACTTTAAAAATTTATTTACTTATACAGAAGAGAATAATATTAAATTTAAAACTATATCTGTTGAATTTTTTAGAACAACACATTCAATACCAGATAGTCATGGTTTTGTTATCACGACTAAAGATGGTGTGGTTGTTACAACAGGAGATTTTAAGTTTGATTTAACGCCTATTGGACCAATGGCTAATATTCACAAAATGGCTGAAATTGGTGAAAGAGGAGTAAGTTTATTATTAAGTGATTCTACTAATGCTTTAAATGAAGGATTTTCAACGTCAGAATCTAAAGTTGATGAAGCTATTGATGAAATATTAAAAAACACAGATGGCAGAATTATTATAGCAACTTTTGCTTCTAATATTTACCGTTTAAAACATATAGTTGATACTTGTAAAAGAAATGATAGAAAAATTGCTATATTTGGTAGAAGTATGAATAACAATGTAGAAATTTCTATAGAAGGTGGATACATTAAAAATAAAGACATCTTTATAACACCTGAAGAAGCTAATAGATTACCAAGTAACAAAGTATGTTTATTATGTACAGGTTCACAAGGAGAACCGTTAGCAGCTTTATCAAGAATTGCAAATGGATCACACAGAAGTATAAAAGTTAGCCCTAGTGATACAGTGGTGTTCTCATCTTCACCTATTCCAGGTAATGCGGTAAGTATTTCAAGAACAATTAATAAACTTTATTTAAAAGGTGTTAAAGTGTATACAAATACTTTATTATCTGATGTTCATACATCAGGACATGCTTCTAAAGAAGAGTTAAAATTAATGTTAAGATTAATTAAACCTAAATACTTTATGCCAGTACACGGTGAGCACAGAATGTTAAAAGCTCATGCTGATATAGCTACATCCTGTGATATTCCTAAAGAAAACTGTTTTATCTTAGGTAATGGTGATGTTGTAGAAATTAATAACAATGTAATCACTAAAGGAAAATCAGTTCATGCTGCTAATGTTTATGTTGATGGTAACAGAATTGGTGAAATAGATAATAGTGTAATGAGAGAAAGAAAATTAATGAGTCAAGATGGTATTGTAATAGTAAATGCTATTATTAATAACAATAAATTGGCAAGTAAACCATTAATTACAGCTAGAGGATTCGTTACTGTAAATGACAATTTAGAGCTGTTAAAACAATTAGAAAGTTTAGTAGAAAAAACTCTAAATAAAAACACTAATAAAGTAGAGACTAAAAGTTTAATCATTTCTACTTTATCAAGTTATATTAATGAAAAAACAGGAAGAAATCCTACTATATTACCAATAATTATGGACGTAAAAAAAGAAGTAAAGCAATCAAACTAAACTTCTTTTTTTTATGCCCCAAATAAGATGGCTATACCTGTTATTATAAATAAAATTAATGCTGCAATAATAACATACGCTATAATAAAAACGATAAAATATAAAATGTTATTTAAAAAATCCATTCTATTAAGAATTTTAAAAGTAAGCATTAATAATCCAATGATTAGTAAACAAGATATTATTCTTTCTATTAAAGCGTAATCGCCTAAAGACCCGAAAAAAGATAACAATCCAAATATTATAGAAACCATTACAGACTTATCATTTTCTCTAGCATAGATAATTAGTTTATAACTTATAAAAATGGACAATGCATAAATCAAAATAAGAATCATATTAAATCACCTCCAAAAAAGAAAACATCAACCACAATAAAATGATATTTGCAATATACCAAAAAACAGCACTTAAAATTATATATATAATTTTATTTTTCACATGAAAAGACTCTAACATAGCAAAAGTTAACCAACTAACAAAAAGGTTTGATAGCCCTACTATCCCTACCGAGTTTAAAGTTACTTCTTCTAAGTTATATATTGAAACAGCGAAAGTATAAATCCAGATAAAAATCATATTAAAACTTTTATTATTCTTTCCACTAATTAACAATATAAAATACAAAATTACAAATCCTATTAACATCCATATCATATATACATTGTATCACAAAAATTTAGTTTTATCTCTTATTTTAATAACGTTGCGTAAATATTGCGTAAAGTTGTGAAGTATAAAAAAACACCCATAATTTATGGATGTCTTTAATTATCGGAAATAACTTTTTGTTTAGCAACTTCAACATTAAATGTTTTAGCAAATATATCTAGCTTTTTCAATGTCTCAATATTAAGTTTAAAATTCTCTAATGTCTGAGTTCCTAAAAACAAGATTATAAAATCTAAATCATACCCCATTATTAGAGCTATATCAATGGTTTTTTTAAAATCAATAAACTTTTCACTTTCCATCACTGATTTGCCGTATGGTGCTAAACGAGCAAGTCTATGCTCTTTTTTATCTTCATAATTATAAACTATTTTTGTTACAATAGAATGATTAAAGCATAACTTGTATATATATTCACTATACTGACTATTTTCATCAATATCGAAATCAGTTATATTAATTTGATTTAATAATAAAATATCCATAATTTTATAAGTTTCATTTATAAATTCCATATTATCTCCTTATTTTTGGCAATTGATACAATAGTATGTACCTCTTCCATTAATTGCTTCTTTAATTAAATCATTGTTACAAATTGGACATATCTTTTTGGAATGAACTAATAATTCATTTTGAAATAACCCATGAACACCACCTGCGGTAAATGACTTGATAGTACTGCCACCTAACTTAATAGCTTTTTCTAAGGTTGTTCTAGTATTATCAATTATATTTTGTAAATCTTTATCTGATAGTTCGGATATTTTTTTATAAGGATTAAGTTTACTTAAAAATAATATCTCATTATCATAAATATTGCCAATCCCTACTATTACTGATTGATCTAAAAGTAAGGTCTTAATTGGTTGTTTCTTATTTTTATATTTATCTTTTAAATAATCCGTAGTTAACTTAGGATCCCAAGGTTCTAACCCCAAATCTACTAATGGTTTTTCTAAAAATGCAGTTTCTTTATTAACTAAATGCATTCTACCAAATTTTCTAGTGTCGTGATAAGATAAATATTTATTGTCTAATTTAAAACATATATGTTCGTGCTTAGATAAATCATTATTATCTTTAATAAAGAACTTTCCTTCCATCCTAAGATGTGATAATAAGTAATAATCATTAAGTTCAAATAATAACCATTTACCTCTTCTTTTAATATCAATAATAGTTTGATTTTTAATTTTTTTAATAAACTCTTCTATTTTAATTCCTTCTAATAAATTATATTTAATTTCTACATCAATTATTTTACAATTTAAAATATTTTTTTTAAGAGTTTCTTTAACTGTTTCTACTTCTGGTAATTCAGGCATACTTCCTCCAATTGGTAATTAAATTTAATAGTGTTATCTATCTTATCAATTATACTTCTATTCACATTCTCAAAATATAATCTAACCTCTTTTTCTAAACTATTACTAACATCTATATCATATTCTAAAATACTGTTAAAATCAATAATCTTAACAGTACTATCTTTAATTTTATCTATATTATCTAGTTTCGTTATTATAAAATCTATATCTTTAGTTTTTAAAAAATTTATATAAACATTATAATCATTACAACCACTATATCCAAGATAGTAATATTTATTTTTAGGATATTTTTTGATTACAGCATTTAATTTTTTTAAACTACCTACTTCAAAATCAAATACCCCTATTTTCATATTCTATCTTTTCCTCCCATATAAGGTCTTAATGCTTCCGGAATACTAATAGTCCCATCTTCATTATAATTGTTTTCTATAAAAGCAATTAATCCTCTAGGTGAAGCTATTACAGTATTATTTAAAGTTGCCACATATTTATTACCTTCACTAGTTTTATATCTAATATTTAATCTTCTAGCTTGTGCATCTCCTAAAGTAGAACATGCACCAACTTCAAAATATTTTTG
>CAYJEP010000037.1:0-7947 GCA_964369555.1 uncultured Muribaculaceae bacterium
AAATTGACTCATATCTGTTTTACCTTCTATGAAAACCTTACTAATAGGTGAACCATTAAACATGCCTTCTCCTAAATACTCAACATTAGCAGGAATAGTTATAGAATTTATACTGGTAAATGTAAAAGCAGCTTGAGAAATTACTCGCAGAGTTTCTGGAAGAGTAATATTCTGTGCGTAGCTTACCCCAAAGGCGCTTAATCCAATTTCTTCAACACCTTCTGGAATAACCACATTCTCACTACTCCAATATCCATAGCCTATTAAAACAGTATCATCTATTTCTGCAATTCCATCATTGTTGGTATCTGTTCTTTTATATAAGAAAGCTGATTCTCCGGTGATATAGTTTTTATTAAAAGAACCATTAACTATTTCAGTAACAGTGCTTGGTATATTCACACTTGTTAATCCAGACTCTGTGAATGAGGATCCTTCAATTTTTTTTATATTACTAGGTAAAGTAATATTTTTATCTATCCCACCATAACTATAAACTATTGAATTGTCTATTTCTGCAATTCCATCTTTATTTGAATCTGTTCTCTTATAGAAAAAAGCATTATCAAACGGCAATAGATTATCATTAAACGCCCCTGTACCAAGAAATGTCACGGTATCAGCAACAGTAACTTCAGTCAAATTATTATTATGGAAAGCTCTATGACCTATATACGTTACACTATCTGGAAAATCAATTGTGGATAAATCATTTGCATAAAATGCCATAGTATTAATATACACTAGACTTTCAGGTAAAATAACGCTTTCCAATCCTAATCCAAATAGAGATTGTATCCCAAGAGATATCACTCCTTCAGGAATTATAATATTTTTTGAAGCACCTCCATACCCTATAAGAACAGATGTGTCTATTTCTGCGATTCCATCTTTGTTAGCATCTTTTCTCATATAGATAAATTGATCATTTCCGGTGAGATTATTATTTGAAAAAGTATTGACACCGATTGATATAACTGTTTCCGGGATTATCACACTATTAAGCCCATTTCCATTAAATGAGCTATTAGATAAAGTAGTTACATTGGCTGGAATTTCTACATTATCCTTTTTAGCTCCTCCATAACTAATAACGTTAGTATTATTAATGCTGCCATCAATATTTCTCGTGTATATGAATGCATCATTCTCATTTAACAAATTATCATTAAATGACATACCACCTATGTGATTTACACTACTTGGAATATCTACATTAGTTAAATTATTTATATAAAAAGCGTAATTATTAATTTGTCTCACACTGTTAGGAATTAATACAGAAGTTAATTCCTTAGAACGAAATGCACTTGCACCTATAGTTTCAACTTCCACTCCATCTATTCGGCAAGGTATAATAACATCTTTAGGTCCTGAATTACTATATCCAGTTATTACACCACTAACTTTATCAAAAAGAAAATATTCATCACTAGTAGGATTTGCAATATCACATTTAAATACTTCTAAATTAAAAGCCACTTCATTAGATTCTAAACCATTATTTCCAACGGCTTTACAGCTAACATTATAGTCTTGATTTCCTATCAAAGTATTTGTATTTTGATAATTACATACTAAAGCACCATCACTTAATCCATATTGTAAATTATAAAAATTTTCAAATTCTTTATCTTGTTCTTCTATTATACTTGTGTGGGTAGCTTTAGCAGAGATAGTAGGGGTATTTTTATCTATTTTAATTAAATATTCATTAGTAGTAGAATTTCCTGCTATATCTGTTGTTGTAACAATTAAATTTTGACCTCTAGTATTTTCTGTTATTTCTGTATTTTCAACATTAACAGTAGTAGATTCATGTCCTGAGCCTATATCAGTACCATTTGTCATTGCTATATTTACATTACTAATATACCAATCATTTAAACCTTTAGTACCAGTAATACTTAATGTGCCTGCTACTGGTTTTATAGTATCTACTTTATATGACTTACATACTTTATTTGTAGTTTCTTCACCTCTAGTACCTAAAGCACATATAGTGATGTTTCCTTCATCTGTTATAGTAGGGTTAGAGTTAGTTCTAGTAGTGGGTTCACAATCATTACTTTCTGTTACACAGTAATATTTCGTAGTTGCATTAGTGTCAATCACAGCACTAAAACTAGAAGTTATCCAACCTCTATCATTAACTGCAACTGAACTCGATAGACTAATATTTAAATCAGCTAATACAACATCACATTCCTCACTATATTGAAAGTCGTATTGATTAATCTCATCTTTCCAGGCATATATAATACAGCCTTCTAATTTTTCACTTGTAAGCGGGTTAATCGGTTCTTCTTTTATTAATCCTTCATTAATTAATTCTTCAAAGAAGAGCGCTTTATAAACTCCGTTTTCTTTACCTAAACTGTTAGTAATAGAGTATTGATGTGCACTATTTTTAAGCAAGTCAATTTGAGTATCAAATGCACTTTGTCTTGAATCAGAAATAACACTAGAAATAACAGGAACAGCTATAGCCACTACTATCCCTAGTACCATTACTACAACTAGTAATTCAACTAAAGTAAATGCTTTTTTAAAAATCATAAATCCTCCATCTTATAATCTAATAATATCATATTTTATAAAAAAAAAATAGAAATATATTGAAATTTCTACTTTATTTACAGTTAGTCTTTTATTTCTACAATCTCTAAAATAGCACCATCTTTTTTAATAAAAGCTATTGTCATTGTATCATTAACTACATATTTATCCATTAATATTTCATCAGCTAGTTTTAAGTATTCATCTAATGAATCAACTTTAATAGCTACATGAACATTTTCTTGAATTTCTTTATTCATTGTAGCAGCAGAATCAAATCTTAAGTATTCAAACTTAAATTTTGAATCATCTGGATTTGTTATATGAACTTGTAATCCTTCATTATACATTTCATTTTCTTGTACTTCAACAGTTGGTACTCCTATGTGTAAAAATTCCATTATTTTTCCTCCATATAATAATTATAAGCTTCATCTACAGTAGCATTATCATGTACTATCATACGAATTGCGTGAGCCATAGCTTTTGGATTTTCAGCTTGGAATATATTTCTTCCCATATCAACTCCACAGGCACCGTCATTAATAGCATTATAAGCAAGTTCTAAAGCTTCTTTTTCTGGTAATTTTTTACCACCTGCTATTACTATTGGAACAGGGCAAGCTGCTACAACTTTTTTAAAGTCTTCGCAGTAATATGTTTTAATGATATGTGCACCTAATTCTGCTAAAACTCTTGTTGCTAGTAAAAAATATTCAGTAGTTCTTTCCATTTCTTTACCTACTGCAACAACACCTAAAACTGGAATACCATATTTATTTCCCAGATCAACAGCTTGACATAAGTTATTAATACTAATAGTCTCATTTTCAGTCCCTATAAATGTTTGTATAGCTAAACAACTTGCATTAATTCTAATTGCATCTTCAATATCAACACCTAGTATTTCTTTTGAAATATCATCTCTTAAAACAGTAGACCCTGCAGAGGCTCTTAAAGCTATGCCTTTATTTATAGTAGGGGAGATAGAAGTCCTAAAAGCTCCTCTTGTTCCCATTAAACAATCCACTTCACTAATTATATCTTTAATATTTAAATCTAGTCTTTCTAAACCACTAGTAGGACCCATGATATAACCGTGGTCAAAAGCTAACATTACAGTTTTACCATCCTTTTTAAAAATTGATGATAATCTATTTTTCATACCCCAATCAAGATTATGGCTACCTCTTATATTATATAATTCATTATAAAATGGGGTATTTTCTTTAAAATCTTTTATAGTCTTACTATTATCTTTTTCTGCCATTAAACCCTCTTCATATAGCAAGTATTACAAGGTTTTTCCCATAACTTAACTAATTCATCATTCATTCTAGCAAACATCAATTGGAATCCTGCTTGTTCTTGAACTGTTAACAATTCACCAACATAATTTGCTACAACTTCAATATCTTTAGCTTTTAAATGATTAACTACATCTTTATAAACAATTAATTGTTCCATTAAAGTAGTAGATCCAGAACCATTAATAAATACCATTATTTTTTCATTTGATTTTAATTCTAAATCTTTTACTAATGCATCAGTCATGATTTCAGTTACTTTTAAAGATGTTGTTAAAGGTTGTCTACCTCCACCACCTTCACCGTGTTGGCCCATACCAATCTCCATTTCATCTTCACCAAGTTCTGATATAGCCATACCTGATTGAGGATGTGTTGCTCCTTTTAAAGCTACTGCTAATGTAGCCATATTATCAGCAAAATCTTGAGCTAATGCAGCTACTTCTTCTAATGATTTTCCTTCTTTTGCTAATGCTCCAGCTACTTTGTAAACACCCACACAACCAACTAATCCTCTTCTATTATCAGAATCACTTCTTGGTGCGTTAGAAACATCTTCTTGTGTAACTACTTTTTTAACATTTAGTCCCAATTTTTCTACTTCCGCCATAGCTAAATTAGCGCTCATCATATCTCCAGCATGGTTTAAAACAACAAACAAAACTCCATGACCTTTATCAGCCATTTTTAAAGCTTTCACTACAGATTGATATCCTGGTGCGGCAAAAATATCTCCACACACACAAATATCAAGCATTCCTTCACCAACAAATCCTTCAACAGCTGGTTCATGGCCTGTACCACCCATTGACACAATAGTAACACGATCTAGATTATCTAAATTTTTATTTATTACTAAATTTTCTTCTACTTTGATAATATCCTTATTAGATAGTTCTAAACCTTCTAATAATTCTTGTGTTAAAGTATTTTTGTCATTAATAAATTTTTTCATAATATACCTTCTTTCTATAATAATCCTTTAAAAAATATTGATAGTGAGATTGCACCAGGATCACAAGTTCCAATGCTTTGCTCTTTATAATTTTTAGCTCTACCATATTTAGCTATAAAATTACTAGTATTATTGGCTCCATTTACTATAGCATCTACAATTTCTTCTAAACTCCCATCTTTAATCGCTACTTCATATCCAGGTAAGAAAGCATCCATTAAAGTTTTATCTCCAACTAAAGCTTGTGTTATAATTCTTAGTTTTTCATATGAACTTATAAACATTTGTTTAATATTTATTTCTTCATTAGTCCCTTCTTTAAAACCTAGAAATAACATTCCCCATAAAGAACTAGCAGAACCAGCTCCCATATTTAGAATTCCATCACTAATTAAACCGAAAATATCTTGTAAAGATTTATCTTTATTATTATTATTAATAATTTCAGTCATTGTATTAGCAATTTTAGTCATTGTAATTCCATGATCACCATCACCAAATTTTGCATCCAATTCTCCTAAATATTGTTCGTTTTCTTTTAGTAAATTACACGAGTTTAAAAGTTTTTTTAAAAATTCATCCTTCAACATATCATCTCCCTATTATAAGTATATATTTTTTTAATAGAGAGGTCAATTATTTATTTATCTACTTTACACATTTTAGATAAAAAATAATATATATGTTATAGGAGGAAATTTATGCATAATAAAAGCGAAAAAAACATAGCTACAGTCTTTATTTTAAATTTAGTCTTCACTATTATTGAAGTATTTGGAGGAATAATTACTAATAGTACTGCAATTTTATCAGATGCAGTCCATGATTTAGGAGACACTTTCGCACTAGGAACATCACTTATATTTCAAAGGTTATCACGCAAATTACCAACTGAGAAATACACCTTTGGTTTTAAGAGATTAACAGTTATAGGTGCGTTAATTAATGTAATCATTCTAACAATTGGATCATTATTTATTTTGGTTGAAACCTTCAAAAAATTATCTAATCCAACTGCAGTTGTATCAGAAGTAATGATTATTATCTCTATATTTGGAATTTTAGCTAATGGAATTTCTTTTATTAAGATGAAATCATCAAACAAAGTTTTAGATAAAACCATTATGTTACACTTAATGGAAGACTTTTTAGGATGGATAGTTACATTTATAGTTAGTATATTAATATTTGTTACTGACCTTTATATACTAGATCCGTTATTATCAATATTTATATTCATTATAATAATAAAAAATATATATAGAAGTGGTATTAATATAATTGAAATATTATTAAATAGTAACCCAAATTTACACTTATCAAAAAGAATTAAAGAAAAGATATTAAATACAAAAGGTGTAATTAAAATTTTAGATTACCACTTTTGGAGCGAGGATGGAGATGAATATAATCTGGCAATTGTGATTAAATCAAATAATAAAAAAATATTAAATAAAATCAAAAAGATACTAATTGAAGAGAATATTAATCATTCTATTGTTGAGATAAACTAAAAAAGGCATTAAGCCTTTTCATATTTACTAATTAATTTATTATATATTCCTGGTTCGATTCTATTTAAAGTGTTAATAGAAAGTTCTAATGATTTTCTATAATTACCATCAATAAATAATGCTTCTGATTTTAAGAAAATTTTATCTAGTTCAGCAGAAACTCTATATCTATTACCATAAACAATAGCTATTTCAGCATATTTAGCAGTTTTTAACAAGTCTTTTGTTCTACTAAATAATTTAAAAACTAAATCTCTTGCTGTATCTACTCTAGTATTTAAAGTGTTAATAGCAATAGGTTTTTTTTCTAGTTCTTTCATTATTTCTTTTATAGCATTTGCTGCTTCTATTAATTCAGTATAATAAAATTTTGGAATAACAGGGAAGTTATAATCTCTCATCTTAGATTTAGCTTCTTTTAATATGTTTTTAATTTCTTCTAGCTGTTCTCTTGCTCTTAATTCATCTTCTTTCATATTATCAAGTAAATCTAAAGAACTTTCCATTTTTTCTTCAACAAAATTCAGTTTTACACTTAAAGTTTCAATTTCCTTTATCAATTTTGAAAAAGCAAATGTATTATTACCTGTATGAGATAATAAAATTTCATAATCTTTATGTAATCCATCAATTTCAGTTTTAATTTCTTTTAATATTTTCACATCATCATCTGATAAATCATAATCAGATTTAATAGTATCTATTTGTCTAAAAATATCATTTATAATTAAAGTTAATTTATCCATTTTTTTCTTAAATATTTTATTAGTTTCTTCATATATTTTTCTATCTTTAGTTTCTTTTTCAAACTCTAAAAATAAATTGTCAAAATATTCCATTAAAACTTTAAGTTCAAAAACACTATCTTCTAAGTTTAAGATTAAAGCTCTCTCGTTAATATCATCAATTTTTTTATTAGCCTCACTCATATTAAAATCGACATTTAAATATTCAAGTGGATACCCAGCTCTTTTCATATTACGATACATTTTATCTATCTCTTTTATCTTGCTAGGAATTAAGGTTTGAGACATTAATATAATAGAAGGTATCTCTTCCAATACTATCCCCATATGCTTTAACATTTCATCGATAGATTTAATTATTTTAGTAACCTCTTGAAAATCATTATTTTCAATATGAATTTCAAATACTTCAAATCTTTTAGCAATATTTTCAAATTGTGTTTCGATTGAAACAGTAATGTTTCCAAATTGATTTTTGTTTGAAATATATTTTTCATATAGCTCTCTATAATTCGCTTTAAATCCAGTGATTATTATTCTGTTTTTTTCCTCACTAGAACCTACTTCTTTTATTTCATCTAATAAAATATTTGAAATAGTTTTAACTTTACAAAGTTCCATTTCTAATTTAGCAATTTTATAAATAATCGATTTATAATCACTTTGTTTTAAAGAATATTCCGCATCAATTAACATATCAGTTATCTTTGGAATATGTTCATTTCTAATCTCTTTAAACTTTTCTTCCCATGAAATTAACTTTGAATCCAATTTATCTGTTTTTAAAAAAGATTTTATCTTTGATATTTCAGACATTACCGGTGTGCTATCAACAACATTCTTTTCTATTTCTATATCATCTAATA